>NZ_SMMC01000191.1:0-12683 GCF_009711445.1 Curvivirga aplysinae
GTGATTGCAGTGTAGTTAAAGTAAAATTTCAAATTCTACTTACAGGGGAATTGAATAAAATTTTAATCTTTTTTTCAAAAGGACTAGAAAATTGGATCATTTGGGTATAAAAGTCTTTTCGAATACATGCGGTCTTGGGGCTGTAAGGGCGGGGAGAATCGCTGCTTTAGAAAAAGCAGGGTTGTTGTTTAATGAATATTTCCACACGGAAGAATTCCGAGGATTTGGTTATAGAGAACCTGATCGGGCGCGGTGCGTCCGACATCCTTAAGCGCGTCCAAAATCCAATCTTTGTGTGTGATAAAACAACCATACTCTATGTGAATGCACAGGCTTATCGGGTATTTGGTTTTGAAAATCCCAGCAACGTTGTAAATCGCCCGCTCACTGATTTTGTAGAAGACCAGTTTGCAGATATCCTTATGTTGGGCCTTGATGCTTTTGCCGAAGAAACCGATGGAATTCCGTTAAAGATGATGGAAATGGGCGGCATGATGTTAGATGTGAAAATGATGGTCACATCCATCCCTCATGATAGTGCTGAACTATACATGGTCGAATGTCAGGACATCACAGAGTTTGTTGCAGCCTCCCAAGCTGCCAGATCCAGAGAAGAACGTATTCGAAGTATCTTGCAAACTGTAAACGAAGCCATTGTGATTATCGATGAATACGGCATCGTTCAAGATATAAACGGTGGTTGTGAAAATATGTTCGGCTATCAAAAAGCCGAAGCTGTAGGAAAAAATGTTTCAATTTTTATGCCTGAACCCTACAAAACGCAACATTCTGACTATATGGCTAAATATCTATTAACAGGCCAGTCCACCATGTTTAATCAATTACGGGAATTTTCCGGTGAGCGTAAGGACGGAGAGGTTTTTCCGTTAGAATTATCAATTGCACGCGTCACAGATCGACACGGACGACAAAGTTTTACGGGCATTATGCGTGACATTTCGGAACGCAAGAAAGAACAAGAGCGCCTCACATATATTGCTTATCATGACAGGTTAACAGGCCTGCCCAATCGGGCTTTATTTGAAGAAAATCTCGCCCAAGCCAAAGCAAGATACCAACGTTCCCAAAAGCCTATGGGTATCATCTTTATCGATCTAGACAACTTCAAACCCATCAATGACACTATGGGCCACGATGCAGGAGATGCAGCACTTATTGAGGTCGCAAATCGTTTTAAACATGTGATGCGCGGCGCAGATACAATCGCCCGCATTGGCGGTGATGAATTTGTTGCGATCGTTGAAAATCTTCAAAATCCCGAAGATGTGGTTATCATCGCCAATAAGGTTTTAGACTCACTCACAACACCATTTACCCTGCAAGGAAAAGACTTTGTTATGGGGGCAAGCTTGGGTATCGCAACACTTCCAAACGATACCAATGATTTGGAAAAACTGATCGACTATGCCGACCAGGCAATGTATGAATCTAAAAAAGCAGGCCGCAACCAATACCGTTTATATTCAACCCTGACCGAAGTTGAAAAGAACGAAAAGCAAGTATAAATCTATCATCGGCCCGTCTGTGGCCCACATCCCATTGCACTATAATATTCAACGGCCTTTTCAATACCTTCAGGATTCAAACCTTCTACCATTAACTCCGTCAAACGATGGTATCTAACTGCACGATCCTGAGCATGTGCCTGTCCGTCAATCAGGTTATGTAACTGTCTTAACATGTAAACTTTCTTTTGCCCCGCTAAATTAGGGGAATCTCGAAAGGGGTTCGTCCTAATACCCCCATGACAAATCTCGCATCTTTTCACCTCTGGGATAATTTCTGTAATCTTACGCTTTGGCGGCACATCACAGGCAAGTTTAGAATAATATCGGATCACACGGTTTAGTTCGTAAATAGTGACAGATTCAGACAAGTTATGCATCATAGAATGATGACGTTCCGAAATCTTTTCCTCTTCAAACTCGTAGGCATGATCAGATTGAAAAACATCAATCTGCTTCTTAAGATATTTATATTTCTGCCCAGCCAAGTTTGGAACAAAAGGATCTTCACTAATACCGTTTGCTCCATGACAATTGTTACATCCTAATTCTTCTGCAAGCACGTCACCTGTTTTAACGGCATAGGCCTGAGGAATCATTATATTCCACAACAGGCCTAGAAAAATAAATATTAATCCATGTCTCATTTCTTCGATCCAATTTTTCTATATCCCCGAAGAAATTACTGGATTAATTCACCGAACTAATCAATTTGCAAAATCGAATGCGACAAACTTTTGAGATAGCTCAATGAGACAACGCCAACTTACTTAACTCTATCAATGCTTCGATACAACGCATTCGCGTGTAATTAGGACGCATAATAAACGCAATCTTTCGATGCGGACTAGGTTCATCCAGATGTACCGTGGTCAAATTATCATCTTGAGAAATTAACTGGTTCAGCGCCATTTCGGGAATAAGTGTCGTCCCCATTTCACCGCGGACCATCTGAATGAGGGTATGCAAACTGGTGGCGCTAAATCCATGGTTACCAGGCGGTTCCGGGAATTTACACGCTTGTAGAATATGATCCTTTAAACAATGCCCCTCTTTCAAAAGCATCAAGTTGCTCTCAAGTAATTCATCACTGGTGATTTCTTGCTGGTCGGTATGGGCTGCCCCTTTGGTTGCAATCCAATAAAAATCCTCTTCCCAGAAATCCATCACCATTAAGCCATCACAAGGATAAGGCATCGCCAAGACAGCTGTATCCAATTCTCCGTTCCTCACCATATCCACTAAAACATGGGATTGTTCTTCCACCACCGTAATCTCAGAGTTAGGATATTTCGCATTAATATCCGGCAAAATACGTGGCAACATATAGGGCGCGATGGTCGGGATAATGCCAATCGTCATTGGAAAATTGAGTGGATCCCCGCCATCTGCCAAGCTTTGCAGATCATTAATTTCCTGAATAATTACCCGTGCACGATCCAAAACTTCTTTACCAATAGGGGTCAACAGAACCTTTTTATTATCCCGTTCAAAAATGGTGAAGCCCAATTGCTTTTCGAGTTCATTCAAGGCCGTACTTAACGCAGATTGACTAATATGACAGGCTTCAGCTGTTTTTTTAAAATGCAGCGTTTTTTCAACTGCCAAGGCATAGGTCAATTGTTTGGTCGTAATCATTTTATCTATCCTAAAACACCGGCAAAGCGCCCGTTTTCTTTACTATAATATACATTCAATTTTTTAGATTACAAATATCAAAATAATCAATTTTACTTATCAGAGGCGAATTTCTATATTCCAATTGTCTTAACGACAAACCACATTTTTTATTCCAAGGAGGCCATCATGGCACTGATCAACACAGAAATTAAACCTTTCCAAACAACTGCTTTTAAAGACGGTGAGTTCGTTGAAGTTTCTTCCGACGATCTTAAAGGTAAATGGTCCGTGTTCTTCTTCTACCCAGCTGACTTCACATTTGTATGTCCTACAGAATTGGGTGATCTTGCTGATCATTACGACGAGTTCCAAAAAATGGGTGTTGAAATCTATTCTGTTTCTACAGACACACATTTCACACATAAAGCTTGGCACGACGCGTCTGACACAATCGGCAAAATCAAATACACAATGTTGGGTGATGCGAACGGCAACATCACAAACAACTTCGACGTAATGCGTCCAGGTGTTGGTCTTGCTGATCGTGCAACATTCGTAGTTGACCCAGACGGCATCATCCAAGCAATGGAAATCACAGCTGAAGGCATTGGCCGTGACGCTTCTGACCTACTTCGCAAAGTAAAAGCAGCACAATATGTTGCGGCTCACCCAGGTGAAGTTTGCCCAGCAGCTTGGAAAGAAGGTGAAGAAACATTAGCACCTTCCTTGGATCTTGTTGGCAAGATCTAAGATCTGACAAGAAATCTGTGCGGGCCTTGAAATAAATGCTTCAAGGCCCCGGATTTCCCTAAAAGACCATATTTTTATTAGGAGTATTAACCATGTTAACTGATGCAATTTTGCAATCCATAAAAGCTTACACAGAAAATATGCAAAAGACAGTTACCTTCGTATTGCATACAGGGGAACACGAAAAACGCGCAGAATTGGTGAAGTTCCTATCCGATATTGCTTCTGTTAGCGATAATTTGAAACTGGAAGAACGCGACCATGATGCGTTGCGTAGCCCGATCAGTTTTTTACTAGAAGCTGATGGCCAAGATACAGGTATCCGTTTCTCCGGTGTGCCGGGCGGACATGAGTTTAACTCCCTTATCTTAGCGATATTGCAAGCTTCTGGTACTCCGTTGAAATTGGAAGAAGGCCTTCAAAAGATGGTCGCCAATATCACAGAAGAATTGAAATTTGAAACATTTATCAGCTTAAGCTGTCATAACTGTCCTGACGTTGTTCAGGCATTGAACCAGTTTGCCTTGTTGAACCCGAATATCAGCAACGAAATGATTGATGGTGGCCCTTTCCAAGACATCATCAAAGAACGTGATATTCAAGGTGTTCCAAGCGTCTATTTAAACGGTGAATTATTCGCCAATGGTAAAGTGGATGCGGCTGTTTTGATTGAGAAATTGATGGAACGCGCCCCGTCCATGACACAAGCACCAAGCGGTGAGGCTTTGCCATTACAAGATGTCACAGTGATCGGTGGTGGTCCAGCTGGTGTAAGTGCAGCGATTTATTCCGCACGTAAAGGTTTGAAAGTAACCTTAATCGCGGATCGCGTCGGTGGTCAGGTGAAAGACACGATGGATATTGAGAACCTGATTTCTGTAAAGAAAACCACAGGTCCTGAATTATCCGGTGCTTTGATGGCCCATATGAATGAATATGATGTGACCTTGAAAGAACATTTGAAAGTTGCTTCTGTGACACAAGGCGATATCAAAGCTGTCACCTTGTCGTCTGGTGAAGTGATCAATACAAAGACCTTGATCATTGCCACGGGTGCTAAATGGCGTGAATTGGGTGTTCCGGGCGAAAAAGAAAATATTGGTAACGGTGTGGCTTACTGCCCGCATTGCGATGGTCCCTTCTTTAAAGGCAAAGATGTAGCGGTAATAGGTGGTGGTAATTCCGGTATTGAAGCAGCCCTTGATTTAGCGGGTATCGTGAAATCTGTGACCGTCTTTGAATTTATGCCTGAATTGAAGGCAGATAAAGTCTTGGTGGATAAAGCTGAAGAGCGTGACAATATTACAATTTTGAAAAATGTTGCCACCAATGAAATTCAGGCAACCAATGGCAAAGTAAGTGCGATTGATTATACCGATCGTGCCACAGAAGAGAAAACATCCCTGAACTTGGATGGTGTCTTTGTTCAAATCGGTCTGGTGCCAAATAGTGACTTCTTGGGTGATGTGGTTGAACGCACGAAATTTGGTGAAATCGTTATTGATGAAAAATGCCAGACCTCTGCTAGCGGCATCTATGCATGTGGCGATGTGACAACTGTACCTTATAAACAGATTGTCATTGCTATGGGCGAGGGATCCAAAGCCTCTTTGGCAGCATTTGAATATTTACTCACAGACGGTGATCGTTTGGAAGATGTATTCAACAATGCACAAACGGCACAAGCTGCTGACTAAGAACTCAACACCTCCCTAGTAGCGTATCTGCGCTAACACTATGAAAGCCAGCGTTTCCCCTTACGCTGGCTTTTTAATTGGAATGAAGCTTGATGGTAGAGAATTCTCATTAAGAAAGATCAACAAGCTTACCGCGTTTATTCTTCAAACTAAGTAACTTTTCATACCTTTTTAAGATAACCCCAAGCATCTTTGCATCATCTTCTGAAATCTTTTTAACGAAATTCTTTTTCAGACTAGGGCCATAAATTGCCCATATTTTTTCGTAATTCTTTGGCGACATTAATGAGCTTTAAAGATTACCACCCACAGCGCAAATAAGTGCAGATGTCATTCATATTGGTCTATCTATTGCTAATTAGATTAAATCTGGCATGCCGGGAGATGAATTAGAATAAATTTAATCCAAGATGCTTCAGAGCGATGTTAAACGCCTCTCTCAACTTTTCTGATTCCGGTTGGCTCTTTGGAAATATCATATATCCATATGATTGGCTTACGTTATTTTGACTTTGCCCAATCTTCGCTCTGATAGGATCATCAAGAGTCTCTAAATAGCGCTTCGCTACTAATGCGTCTTCGATGAAGAAATCTACTCTATCAGAAACAATCAAATTCCAGCAATTTGAAGCCGTTGCGGGCTTTTCCCGCTTAATGACTCCCTTATCATATAAAGAATGCGTCAACAAAGTAGATGCATAGTGAAAGGGTAAACATTCCGTTTTACCTAATAATGTCTCAGATGAAAGAGGCGCAGATACTGGAAAGAAAATATAACTTTCCCAGCTCACGATTGGATCGCTGTACAAAAACTCTTTTTCCCGTTCCGGATTTTTATAATATGGAAAAGTGCCAACGTAATCGCCTCTCTTAGTCAGATTATACCCTCTTTGCCATGGACGAAAAACAATACGTGGCTTATGCCCCATTTCCTTGAAAACACGTTTAACAAGCTCTGACGTGAGACCATCATTTAACATATTTGCCGACGAGTATGGTGCGTATTCACCAGACACAATAAGTGTCTCAGCATGCACTACGCTGTGAACCTTAAACATAAATAAATTAATTAAAATCAGTATTATAAGTCTAAGACGCATACATCCTCATTCGTTTAATTCTTCGATATGTTTTCGCATTCTATAAAAAATCCATACCAAAGAAGAATACACCTTATAAAGGCGTGCCACCATTTTGTCGGCAAGATTCATGAACCACACTTGGGTCTAGATTATAGACATATGTGATTACTGAACCTATACCTGAACTATGTTGGCAGGCAGCACCTGATTGATCACACTGACCACCATAACTTGCCTGACTGCCCATACTTTGGCATTGCTGCATATATTGTTCCGCAGTTTGCGCATTATTTAAATCATATTCGCCACACATACCGGTTGCTGGTGAATTACACACCACGATAGTTCCTGCAGTTGCTGACGGGCCTGCCAATAGCATTCCTAAAATTATGCCAGATACCCCCACTATGCCGCCCATAAATTTATGCATTGCTTAATCCTTCCCTATAAGCAGAATTTTCCTTAAACGCGCTATCCATTTACGAGTGTAACTCAACCACAACCACATACAAGTAAATTCTAATATTTAGATACCCATCTGCTGGGCAATGAAACATAAAAAACTTATTTAATAATGATTATTAATTGCATCTAATTTTAAATACCGTTACTATGAATGCAAATCACGGTCTCACATTTAACTTTAGGGTATATTCTTGTCTCAACAACACACAAAGCCAGCCAAGTATCATATGTTCCATTTTCCAAACCAACATGAAGCAGATGAGGAATTGCTTCATGAATATCTGGATGATGAATTGGTCCCCTGCCAATATCGAGATTATTCGGAATTTATCTTATGTGTGACACGGGTATGGTCACGTATCGCACATTTAAATATGCGAGGCATACAAGATAACCAATTGCATGAAGCTCTTAATATATGGACACAAAAATTTTGTTCTTTAGGTGGAAAGGATGCTGCCCATCACTGGGATTCCTTTCTAAGTTTTCTCATAAGGAATGTTAGAAAACCCTTTCTGCTTGGTTGCGCCTCTTGTGGAAAGGTGAGTGATGATGAAAAAGTCCTGCTTCTAATTCTGCACGATATTCAATCCCAAGATTTAGATGCGGCCCGACGCAATCTTTCAAAACTAATGTGGGATATCGAAATCCCTACCGCTCTTCATCACCTGATCATGTTTGAATCCATGATGAATGAAAATAGAGCCAAGATAGATACCAATGTTCTCAATGCCTTAGATGAAGAATCCTATACATCCAGACATCTCATGCATTAACAAGCTCTTCAGTCTCTTACACAACTCACATTCCACTATATTACTAAATATCTAAATTAATTTGATGTAATTAAAATCTAATTGTGATTAAATATCTCAAAACACACTTAGAAACTAGAAATTATACATTTTTCTAATAAGAAAGCCCGGTGAAGTTCATCTCAGCTTTTGCTGAAAGGGAGTTGTTCACGTGATTTCGAAAGGCATCAGATTTGGTTTATCTGCTCTCTTAGTCCTCTCGCTTTTTGGCGTGTCCAACGCAAATGAAAAAGTTACCATTGTTGCAGATAATAGTTACCCCCCCTATTCGTTTATTGAAGATGGCGATCTATTGGGAATTTACCCTGATATTTTACGTGCAGCAGACGAACGATTAGACGGTTATCAAATAAACCTTATCCCCCTACCTTGGAAAAGAGCCCTAAGAGAAACTGAAAAAGGAACTGCTTTTGGTTTGCTGCCTCCTTATTACCGACCTGGTGAGAGGCCATTTATTTCACGCTATTCCGTCCCCATATATGCGGAGGAAACTATCCTCATTTGTCGAAAAGACGTTTTTCAAAATACCAGGCGCATATTCTGGCCCAATGATTTTTATGGCTTAACCATTGCTATCAACCGTGGTTTTGCCGTCATTGATGAGTCCGTCCTTTTTAAAAATGGTGAAAAAGTGATGAGACTTGAAAGCGGCGATGGCAATGAAGTTAATCTCATGAAACTCACCGGGGGACGCGTGCCTTGTTATGCAAATGATCGAATATCTATTGAATATGGCCTCAAAAATATGGTGGCAAAGAATAAAATCAAGGCCAGAAAAGCAAAGGAACTTAAGTTTGGACCAGTTATTCGCAAAGAATGGGGATATGTCGCCTATAGTAGAAATAATAATCCAAGTTTTAAAAATGATTTTATTGAGAAGCTTGATCAAGTCATCCTGAGGATGCAGGAAGACAAGAGCATAGAAGAAATCGTCCAAAACTACCTACTAAAAACAATAAACTAAGCCTTGTAACCAATATTTCTAAGCTTGCTTGTAACACCACTCGCAAAAACAGAATGAAGGAGCAGAACGAATGAAAAAACTATCTCTCACAGGTAAATTATTATTATCGATTATATGCGTTTTAGTTTTGGGACTCAGTGCTTCAACAATTTGGATTGCGAATAAAAGCGAGAAAGAAACCATCACACTCGCCATCGAACATGGTAAAGAATTAGCCGGTCGTGCCGCTTCTGATATCAGTATAGATATAGAAAAAGCAATGATTACAGTAAGGTCAATTGGGGAACAGTATTTAGAATATAAAAATGCCAACCTATTAGATCGCGCGATTTATCGCGAAGCATTAAAGGGTGTTACAAGGCACAATCCTGACTTTGTAGCCGTTTGGAGCGGTTGGGAGCCAAATGCACTTGATAATAAAGATAGTGATTTTGCCAACACCCCCGAGTCTGATGAAAGTGGTCGATTTATTGACTTATGGTATCGTAAAGATCCACAATCCCTAGGCGTAAGACCTTTAAAAATCAAAAAAGGGGAAACAGCCGATTGGTATGGTGGTGTCAGAGACAGCAGAGCCGAAACCATCACAGAACCTTATGAGATGGAACTAGATGGTGTTTCATTTCTAGCCACAAGCTTGGTATATCCAGTCATTAATCAAGGCAAATTTCTGGCAACAGTCGGCATTGATTTCAGATTGGCAGATGTACAGGATAAAATTGCCGACATTCGACCCTATGAAACCGGATTAGTTACGCTCATTACAAATGCGGGTGTGTGGGCAGCCTATCCCGACAAAGATCAAATAGGCAAACCCATTGAAGAAAAGAGTGCTTTTTACGAAACTGTAAAATCCGCAATCGCGGCCGGAGAAGTCACAACAATCGAAGGTTTTTCGGAAGAAATTAACGCCGAAGCCGTCTATGTTTTTACACCGGTAAAAATAGGTCGTTCGACAACCCCTTGGTCCGTGATGGCAATCTTACCACTTGATAAAATTTCCGCACCTGCAAACAGCCTTTTTCAAGATACAATTGTAATTTCTGTCATCCTCATTTTGTTACTAGCTGTGTTGATATGGCTACTAGTATCTTTCTTAATTGGCAAACCTCTTCATCACATTACAGATGTGGTAAGTAGTCTTTCAAATAATCAAACAGATGTCTCTATAGAGTTTACAGATCGGAATGATGAAGTCGGTGTTTTAAGCAATGCATTGTCCGATTTCCGAGATAAACTCGTGCAAATTCGTCACATGGAGGTTGATCAGAAAGAGGCTGAAATTCGCGCGAGTGAAGAACGTCAAGAAAGACGCAAAAAACTCGCAACTGATTTTGAAAATTCTGTTAAAGAAGTTGCCAATAATGTGAATAATGCATCGAACAGTATGCATACTTCCGCCGCATCCATGTCACAAATTTCTTCTGATGTCTCTCAAAGATCGACTGATGTTTCAGCTGCAACAGAAGAAGCTTCTGCAAATGTTGCAACGGTCGCAAGTGCGACCGAGGAACTAACGGCTTCTGTAAGTGAAATCAATTCACAGGTTACTCGTGCTGTCGAAGTGTCCGATAGTGCGGTGCGCGAAGCAGATCGTGCAAACCAACTGGTTTCCGGCCTTTCAGATTCTGCGGCGCGCATCAGCAATGTGATTGAATTAATCAATGATATCGCAACACAAACCAGTCTCTTGGCTCTGAATGCAACCATTGAGGCAGCCAGAGCAGGCGAAGCAGGCAAAGGATTTGCTGTAGTCGCCAGTGAAGTTAAAAACCTTGCCAATCAAACCGCAAAAGCAACCGAAGAAATTACTCAACAAATTGCTGGTGTACAGAGTTCCACAAAGGATTCAGTTTCTGCAATTGAAGGTATCGGTAATACCATTAAACAAATTAGCGAAATTTCAACAGTCATTGCCAGCGCCATAGAAGAACAAAGTGCTGCCACACAGGAAATTTCAAGAAATGTGCAAGAAGCTTCAACAGGTACAGCGCAGGTATCTCAAAGTATCCAAGCCGTTTCCGATAATGCCAATAAAGCAGGCGATGTTTCTCAAGAGTTACTAGATGCTTCTGCAGAACTCAAAAACAATTCTGTCCAGTTGAACGAACGAATTGAGAGTTTCGTGAAACAGATTCTGGATTTTTAGGATTAGGTCCAAATTCTTTACTTGACCTAAAGTTAACTTGAACTTTTATCCTGAGGTCAATATTAGATCTCAGGAGAAGAAAGTTGGAAAGTCTATCACTTTTAAGTCATGCCGTTTTTATGGGTATCATTGCTACGATAACAATGGATATCTGGGCCCTATTTCTAAAAGCTGCCTTTAATATTGTGGGACTGAATTATGCAATGGTCGGTCGTTGGATTGGCCATTTCTTCAAAGGAAAACTAACCCATAAAGCTATTGGGAAAAGTTCCAGAATTGCCGGAGAAAGCATAATTGGTTGGGTTTTGCATTATACTATCGGTATTCTTTTCGCAGCTGTGTTGGTTCTTATTTGGGGATATTCACCCAGTATCATTCAATCCCTTATTATCGGGATCAGTACGGTTGTATTTCCTTTCTTCCTGATGCAACCATGTTTCGGCCTCGGTATCGCAGGCAGTAAACTTCCCAAGCCCAATAGCGCACGACTAAAAAGCCTAATGACACATTTCATTTTTGGATTAGGATTATATCTTGGTGGATTTACGACAAAGATCATTCTGAGCCAGTTTCTATAAGCTCCAGAGTCCTCTGTTCAAAATTCTATCTGGACACACGGTTAGATAATGTTCCAATCCCTTCAATTGTGACTTCAATAACATCACTATCCTTGAGAGATTTTGTGCGCCCCGGTGTGCCCATAAAAATCATATCACCGGGTTCCAACGTAAAATAACGACTTAAATAGCTAACAACTTTCGCCGGCTTATGGATCATATTCTGTGTATTTTCCTGTTGCACGATTTCGCCATTTAACCGCGTCGTTAGCAATAAATTATTTGGATCAAGTCCCGTCACAAGCACCGGCCCGACGGGACCAAATCCATCGCTTGCCTTCGCGCGCATCCATTGTAAATCTTGCCCTTGCCAGTTACGCTCACTTAAGTCATTTCCGGCTGTTAATCCAAAAATATAATCTTCTACATCTTCTTCAGATATATTTTTTGCGCGCTTGCCAATGATCAAGACAAGCTCACCTTCGAAATGCACATTACTGGCATCTTTCGGCAGGACAATCTCTTCCCCACTTCCTATCAATGAACTAGGGAGTTTTAAAAACAAAGGCGGAGGCTGTGAGGAAGAAGAGGCAATATGGCTCGCAAAATTCATCCCAACAGCAAAAACTTTACGCGCATCTGTAGGCGGCAACAAGCGCACTTCTTCCACAGAAATTCTTTTGCCTGTTTTTTCAGATACGGGGAAAAGTCCGGCACTTAATTCTGCGATCTGATCTCCATTAAGAATACCAAAGCGCGGGCCCGCCTCTGTTTGATATCTGACATAAGAAATTGTTTCAGCACGGCTTATATTAGCTGCAAAAAGCATCAAGACCAGAAGGATAAATAAAAATCGAATTTGGCTAAAAACCATAAACACCACCGAATATTATAATTGTAACTTCTTACATTGTTTTCCGCCGCATCCAATAGCGTCCATTATGGAATGCAACAACGTCTCTTCAAAATAAGTAAAATTGTGTGATGAAAAAACCACCCTAATCAACTCATACCTTATTCTAACATATTTTAATGGTTCATTATTTAGATAATTTACG
>NZ_SMMC01000191.1:12932-36170 GCF_009711445.1 Curvivirga aplysinae
TTTGGATCGTTACCTAAAAAATGATAATCATATCTAAACTAGATCAGGCTCTAAATAATCTACGGTCTCAAGGGAGGATAGAAAAATTGCCTAAAGCGGTTCATAGCTTCTTTCTATCTATAATTTATGTCTTACTCATAAGTCATTCGGGTCATGCAAAACAAATGACCCGCGTGGAATACAACAATTGGGATACTTACCCCCATGTGAAGCTTTTGGTTGAAAAGGATTGGTATGGCTCAAAGACCTCGTATTTTGGTGGGATTGTTACCAAAAATCCGATGCAGACATATAAGGATTTAATCGAAGAATGCCGTGCTTTTTTTGCCAAAATTGGTGGTTTCAATGAAAGCTATGGAAAATGCAGATTATCTAAAATCAATAATAAGAGAACCAAATTTGTTAATAAAAAACAATTCTTAAATCTGGTTAAATTACATACGCCTGAACGACCTAAAAATTCACCTATACAAGTTGCTGGCGCGGCTCCTAAAAAGCCACGGCCCCCAAAGTCTCACAAAAAACCAATAGCTCCCAAACCACTGAAAGAGCCATCGGTAAAAATTGTAAATGCTGAAACTGAAAATACAGAAGTTCCAGAAACGCAGACCCTATCGCCTAAACCTTTGAATTTATCCATCTCTTCAGCCCACAGCTATAAAAGCGACCCAAACCCAGCAAGTATAGCGGTGATTATCGGGAATAAGGATTACACGACCAACGGTCAAGATATCCCTGATGTTACGCCTGCTCAAAATGACGGGCTGATCTTCAAGAATTTCGCCATGGAAAATTTAGGTGTTCATGAAGAAAATATTATCTATTTAAACAATGCAACGAAAGCTGAAATAGAGCGCGTTTTTGGCAATGAAAGAACCCATCAGGGACGCGCCTATAGTTGGGTAAGAGAGGGCCGTTCCGATCTTTATGTTTACTATGCAGGTCATGGGGCACCCGGACCGGATGGAGAAGCCTATCTGGTACCTGTTAATGCCACAGCCGATACCATCCATCTAGATGGATATCCACTCGATCTGCTTTATAAAAACCTCAGTCAGATACATACAAAATCCACCACGGTTATTCTGGAAAGCTGCTTTTCCGGAAATAGTAACGCAGGCTCCGTCATTCGTAATGCATCCCCCGTCTTTATGAATACAGAGGAAACAACAATTCCTCCAAAACTGAACGTGATAACCGCCGGTTCCACCAATCAGCTCGCCAGCTGGAAACAAGATAAAGAAAATAGCCTTTTCACCTATCACTATATCAAAGGCATGAAAGGGGAAGCTGATGGACCGCTATATGGCAATGAAGACGGTCAGGTCTCTATGAGTGAATTACAAGCCTATATGGATGATACCGTTACCTATTGGGCCAAACGCTATTATAATCGCAAGCAAAATGTCCAAATCACCGTTGCTAGGTAAGAGAATTATATCATAGTGGATTTGTGACACTGATCACTCGGAATGACGATCGAAGACGCCTAATTTATCTTCAACTACCAGAGATTTTTCTTTTTATATCTAGTAAATCTGTCGGAATGGAAACCAAGTTCTTTTCGGCAAATTGTATTTCTCGATCAACTAACTCTGCAAACGTAAATCTGACATTTTCGACTTCCTCAATACTGGCCCCATTCACCATAAGTAAGTCAAATAGATGATACTTTCTTAAAATCACTACCATATAAACTGGTGGAAACGGATATTGATCCGTTACAATATTCACATCTGCTCCGAACGCGAGTAACATTTCAATATTTTGTTGATCTCCAGTTTCTATAGCACGCTGTATCAATGCTTTTCCATTAAAATTAAGTTGGTTGGGATTTGCGCCAAACTCTAAGAGCTTTTCAAAATAACTCAACTGCTTATTATCAATTGCCAGAAACGTTAGATAAAGCTCATAGCAATATATCTGCTTCGAACATTTAACAGGAATATTTGGATTTGCACCAAGTTCTAATAGCGATTTAAAGCTATGAAATTTTCTGTTTTCCAAAGCCCAGTACAAAACTGTCGCATTCTCATTGCCGTATTGATCGAAACTACGGCCTTTTTCATGCCAATCCTTGATAAATGTTAAATCCTCTTTCTCCACCGCTTTTGCTAAATTAAAAACATCAGTATGAGCAAATAGGTCATCAAAGCTCATATCGTGAAACTTCTTATCTTCCTGATTGTCACACCCAACTATTAAAAGAAGTAATATACTGCCAAGAAACTTAATCATTATTCTTCCATAATTATCATAGAAGATATGATTATGCAGAATTTAAGTAATAAAAAAACCCTTTAAACCATTGGCTTAAAGGGTTCTATTGGCTGGGGTGGTAGGATTCGAACCTACGGTACACGAGATCAAAACCCGATGCCTTACCGCTTGGCTACACCCCATCAGTGTGTTGGCGCGCAATTTATTGTTTTCGTCCGGTAATGACAAGAGGCAAAATGCGAAAAAATGCATTTTTTTTACAAAAACTACATCTTTATCGGCGCGGCCTCTGCCCACCAGTCTGTATTATAGCGTAAAACGGCGTTTTTTGCCATATCAGCCGCCTCTATATCAGCAAATAATCCAAAGCATGTGGCCCCACTTCCAGACATTCTGACCATAAGGCAATCGGACTGTTTTTCGATCACATTCAGGACTTCTGTCACTACAGGCGCTAAATTGGCCGCGGCTTCTGTCAGGTCATTTTTTTGTGCCAGACAAAGGTTTAGGAAATCCTGTCGGGACAGGGTTTTATCCATTAAGGCAGAACGATCAGCTATATCTGAAAGTTCTGCTGCACGCGCTTTAAATACGTCAGGTGTGGACAAAGACACACCGGGATTTACCAATAACATATATAAAGGCGGGAGAGGCGCGATTTTTCGAATATCTTCGCCAACACCACGCATAATCGCAGATTGGGAGAGAAGACAGACAGGAATATCTGCCCCTAACGTCAATCCCAGCTCAGAGAGCTCTTCCACAGGCATTTTGATATCCCAGAGACGCATCAAAGCTTTCAAGGTTGCAGCAGCATCGGCAGACCCACCGCCGACCCCTGCAGCGGCGGGGATATTCTTTTCCAGATGTATCTTTGCACCTGTTTTAATATTCAGTTTCGTTTGAAGAGCTTTCGCCGCCTTTAGCACCAAGTTACTTCCATCTAGCGGCACCGCAGCTTTATAAGGGCCTGAAACGTCCAGACTAAGCTCTTCTGCTTCGCTTACCCGAATATGGTCACCAAATTCGGTAAATACCACCAAGCTATCCAATAAATGATAGCCATCTTCACGTTTGCCCGTGACCAAGAGGTCTAAATTAACCTTGGCGGCTGCGAATTCTTCGATACTTTTTACCATGATCCCTCAGGGTGAAGTTATAGGCCTTTTTGAAGCTTCTCACGCACAGCGTCGACATCAACTTCTTCACTTGGCCACTTCATTGCCCTGTTCCATTGAAAACGTGCTTCACGTTTGCGTCCCACTTGCCAATAAGCATCGCCAAGATGTTCCACAATAACAGCTTCATTTGGATCAAGCGCAACCGCACGTTCCAAAAGCTTTACCGCATCTTCATATTTACCAAGCTTGTAATAGGCCCATCCCAAACTATCAGCGATGGCACCACTACCGCGACGTGCGTCCACCGCTTTTCGCAGCATCCCTTGTGCTTTTTCAAGATGTAGACCTTTATCTACCCATGTATAACCAAGATAGTTTAATACATCAGGCTCATCCGGGCTCAACTCAAGCGCCTTCAAAAATGCTTTTTCTGCTATTGGCCATTCTTTCAAACGTTCATAAGAGATACCTTGTAAATAATAATATCCCCAATGGGCATGTGTGGGCGCATTAATACGACCAATTAAGCGATCCATGGTTTTCGCCATATCTTGGTAATTTTGGTCTCGATTATAAAACCGTGCCATGGAATCCAATGCGACCAAATCGCTTGGACGATCACTGGCAATATCATCCAGCAAATCCAGCGCTTTTTCCTTATCGCCCTTTTCCCAAATAGCTTCCGCTTTATAAATCTCGGATTGCCAGAAGAAAGGATATAAATCCTTCACTTGATCATATACTGCAACGGCTTCATCAAAACGTTCATTCCCCATCATATATTGGGCCACTGACATTTTTATGTTGCGATGTTCAGGATGAAAATATTCTGCAACGCGAGTTAAATCCAGAACCAGATCATTGGTAGGCGCATTTAAAAATTGTGCAACTTGATAAACCGCCTCACCCAAACCTTGTTCAGCCGTCTTAACCAATGGCACTAATTCTTTACCTTCCATCAGAAGGCGTAAATCTTCGCTCAATGCTGGGCCATCACCAATCTTAGAAATAAACTCTGTCACAAGATCGCGTACTTCATCTTTCCGGCCTTGATTGAAAATTGATCGGATATAAGCCCTGAATGTGACGGTTGGCAATTGCATGGGGCTTACATACCCTTCGGGTTCCATATAGGCTTCTTCCGCGCCTTTATAGTCACCTAACTGGTTCAGCATTTGCCCTTTCATAAAACTGTATAGACCTGGAAAACGTTCTTTCAATTGGCTAATTTCAGAAAGAGCGAGCTGTTTATTATTTAAACCAACAGCAATCCAGCCTTTAAGCAAATTCTTGATAACATTAAAAACACGACCATTTGGGATTTTCTTCGCCAGTTCTTGCGCCGTTGCAAAATCACCTGCATGCACAGCCTTCGCTAGAAGTAACATGCGTGTGTTATAGTCAGATGAACCGCTTTGACCTAGAATCTCAGAAAAAGAGATCGCTTTTTCAATATCTCCAAAACGCAATAATGAATCACGTAGTTCCCCGATCAAAACAGGTTCTACATCGTTACCATGTTCTGAATTACGACGTACGGCTTCTGTTAAAATTGCAACCGCATTATCAAAATCAGAATTCAGATTTGCATATCGACCAGATAGATAAAGACCATAATAAGGACGCGTTGAAACTTCATTATCATTTGTGTTTGCTTGGGCAATATGTCCCAAGGGCAAAGACATTACAGCCCCTAAAAGCCCGAAAGCATAGACTGATAACTTCACAACTTTTCCAACATGGCATCGTTTCATAATCTATTCCTAACTTTGCTTTCGCTTAAATTTTGCCATGTAGATAATCGGTAACAAAGCTACGGAATTCCGTCGTAACTTTCTCATAAGTATCTCGCTTAAAAGGTACAATCAGATCAGTTAGCTCATCAAACGGCGCCCATTGCCAATCGGAAAATTCTTGATAATGCGCATCAAGACGAATGTCTCCATCATCCCCTTCAAATGCCAATAAGAACCATTTCTGCTTTTGACCACGATATCGCCCCTTCCAAATCTTACGAGACAAATCTTTTGGTAAGTCATAGGCATACCAATCTTCCGATTCAGCTAAAATACGCGCTTTAGCAGTTCCTATTTCTTCTTCCAGTTCACGCAAAGCAGCAACCTCGGCCGTTTCACCGTCATCAATGCCACCTTGTGGCATCTGCCAGTGAGCCCCCGGTGTATCAATACGATCCCCTACAAATACGTCACCACGATCATTGATAAGCATCAAGCCAACACAGGGGCGGTAGGGGCGATCGTCAGTCATTTTTTCTTCCGTATTCTTTAAATCTTAAAATCAATTCTTTATGTAAGATTACTTCTGTAAACCTTCAATAGCGACAGAAGTCACAGGCACCAAAGCCAATCCTTTTTCATCTAATCCTTCGGACCAGCGTTCAATTTGTTTAATTGTCGCGCTATATGGATGCGCAATCGCCACAGCCACCCCTTTTTGCAGAGCAATCTCTTCAATCATTTTTAATTTTCTTGAGACATCTGCACGACCCGGCGGCGTATCAATAATTTCATCCATAATGATATAAGGCACAGCGGTCAGTTCCATCATCTTTGGAGCTGCATTCACAGGTGAATAAAAACTATCCATATACAACAATCCACGCGCTTTCATACGTGCTGCTAAAAGACGTACATGGGATTCAGATGATAAATATTTGGAACCTTGATAAGAAATCAGCCCCACATAACCTGTAGCACGACTCATAATCCAGTTTAACTTTTTGGTATTTTGAGCTGCTTCCAGATTGGTATAAAGCGCATAAGGTCCAGGATCGCTTTTTGGAAAATCAATGGGTTCCATCGGCAAGGTCAGCATAACTTCATGCCCTGTATCACGCGCCTTCGCGATCCAACTCGGTAATTGAGGTGTATAGGGTGCAAAGGCAAAAGTCACCTCACCCGGTAAACGCTCCAATGCTTCGGTTGTCGCTTTACGAGAAATACCAAGATCCACCATTACAACAGCAACTTTTGGACGCGTTTCAAAAGAATTAAACGGACGCGAATAAACCCGCCATGGCTCACGCCCATCATCCGCTATTTTAGGCAGAGGACCTTCCTTGCTTTCTTCAATCAAGCTTGGATCAGGATGCGGAAGCATCATTCTCCCGTAATCACGAACCGCAGGCTCATCAGTCTCAGCATCAGTCGATGTGATTGGCTCTTCGGTTGAAGCATTTTCAGCCATCTCATCTGAACTGACATCTTCCGCCTTATCATCTTCTTCACCAGACACATCCTCAGATGTTTCTGTTGCTTCGGTTTCTGTATTATCGGTTGATTTCGTAATCTTGATCTCTTCGATCAAATTACTCGGACGCTGGTCAATCAGTTCCTGCTCAATTTGTTCAGCCTGACTATCAAGATAAAGATAGGTGCCCGCAACACCGGCAACTGTCAGAAAATAGGCGCCAGCAACCAGCAACCATGGCAGCATCTTTTGAAACTTAGACGGCGCATCATAGTCAAATGGATCGCCAGAATCATCATCCTCAATAGGGTCATGCAACGAGGATTCGCCTTTACGAAAAGGCAATTTGATCGCTTTCAAACTTGGTAACGAGAATTTACCCAACCTGCTACTCAGCCCCTATCAACTTCAACAATATTCAATCCTAGTTTTCATGCATATTTTGGAAGATCGAAACGCCCTTAACCATTCTTACAGCTTGTTCTAACTGATAATCCTGAATTTCATTTGAATTATCTTCTGCTGTTTCCTCTTCCGGCTCCGTAGTTTTATCATTTACGCCTTCCTCTTCTTCACCATCTGGGTTTTTCAAGGAATTACGAAGATCAGATTCTTGGGTACGAAAACGGGATTCAACAGTTTCCAAACGTGCCTGTTCCACAATAATATCTGGCTCAATACCAGTCGCCTGAATGGAATCCCCACTTGGTGTGTAGTAACGTTGCGTAGTCATCTTTATAGCTGCATCACCGTAAGATAACGGCATGATCGATTGCACAGATCCCTTACCGAAGCTTTTTGTCCCCATGATAATCGCCCGACCGTGATCTTGCAGCGCCCCGGCCACAATTTCAGAAGCAGAGGCTGAACCACCATTGATCAACACCACAACAGGCAAACCATCTGCATCATCCCCAGCGCCTGCACGGAAGTCTTGTGCATCACGACCATCACGCCCACGGGTAGAAACAACGATACCACGTTCCAAGAAGGTATCACTCACAGAAATGGCTTGGTTTAATAAACCACCTGGGTTATTTCGCAAATCTAGAACATACCCTTTCAACTCACCTTCAGACTCTTCCTTTAAACGTTTCAACGCTTTATCAAGACCAGGCTGTGTTTGTTCACTGAAACGGGAGATACGGATATAACCCACATCGTCATCTTCCATGCGATAACGAACCGCACGCATCTTAATGGTATCGCGTGTGATTGTAACATCGAAAGGTTCTTGACCTTTGCGCGCAATAGTCAAAACAATGTCTTCACCAACCATGCCACGCATTCTTTCAACCGCCTGATCCAAAGTCAGACCTTGAACAGGTTCGCCATCTAAATGGGTAATATAATCACCTGCTTCGATACCTGCTTTATAGGCTGGTGTATCATCAATTGGGGACACAACTTTCACCCAACCATCTTCCATAGTGACTTCAATACCCAGTCCGCCAAACTCACCTTTGGTGTCTTGTTGCATATCTTCAAAATCACTTGGCGGTAAAAATGTAGAATGCGGATCAAGTGAAGTTAACATGCCTTGAATTGCCGCTTCAATCAGGTCTTTTTCATTTACTTCATCAACATAATTTTCGCGAATATGCTCCATCACATCGCCCAACATACGTAAATTAGTCAATGTGTCAGGATAAGTTTCCTCTGTTTGTGCCGAGGAATTGGACATCAAAATAGTGCCCCCTAAAGCCAATGCAGCTGCCCAACCTGTTACACCAAGAAATTTCTTCATCTTTATATCCGATACCAATCTACAACGATGCCTATTGCGAAAATCAATTAAATTACTAAGACGTTGAATTCAACTTTCGCCGATTTCCTTTACTTTGTCACGGTAAATGTCACAAAACATTAAGGAAATAAGCTTATCTATTTTCCCTATCCTCGTTTAAACCAACGTAACGGGTTTAGGGGTTTCCCATTACGTCGTAATTCCACATATAATTCCAAGCCATTTTCACGAGATTGTGACATGGACCCAATGGGTTCACCTGACAAAACCCATTGTCCTGTGACCACATTAGCTAAGTCTAATCCGGATAAAATTGTATGATACCCACCTTCATGTTCAATAATGACAATCAACCCATGATCTCTAAAGGGCCCTGCAAAAGCAATCTGCCCATCATGAGGGGCTATCGCCTGTGCAGCAGCCCGTGTTTTAATTTTGATTCCCTTTGCAGTCTGGCCAAATCCCAAATCCTGTCCATAACGTTGAACCACTTTGCCTGACACCGGATAGGGTAAACGACCTGAATTTGGAAAAGCCCGGACAGATGACGGTTTGGCCATGATAATGTCACTCGGAATAGAAGCCGGTGTTTGCTCGGTATTTTCTGGGCGCGTTGAGGGGCGTATTTTGTTTAATTTCTCCAGCAAATCCTGCATGGATTTGGCTTCACGAACCAATTTATCAATTCGCTTTTGTGAAGCTGCTTGACGTGCTGCTTGTTTTTGCGCCAGTTGTTTCTTTCTTGAAAGTAGCGCTTTCAAAGAGGCCTGTTCTTCTTGAAGCCTCACACCTGCTGTTTCAAGTGAAGCAAGTTGTTGATGAATATCCGTTTCAACAGCTGCCAAAGAGTCTAATTCTTCTTTTAAGACAAAAGCACGATCCCGCAAGGCAGGAACAGCAGATTTAAGCAACATGGCACTATGTACTGATTGACGCGGTGTCCCCGGAAATAGAAAAAATGCCGATGCAGAATCGTCAGATAACTTGGTAAGCGCGCCCAATGTGCCACTTAGCTGCGCCGATCGTTCATCTAATCGATTTTTGCGATAAGCCACATCATCTTTTAATTCTGCCAAACGTTCATTCAAATTATCAATCAGATATTCCTGATCCTGCGTGCGACTTGCGGCTTCGATCAGTTGACTTCGCAAGTTCCGCGCTTCTTGCTGCAAGGCGCGTGCTTGCATCTCAAAAATTTCTTTGATCCGTGTTTCTTTTTCAATATTGGCTTGCAGACGTTGAAGTTCTTCTTCACTTTCTGCATTAGCGACAGATGGTAATCCAAAAACAGAAGACAGGCATAACAAAGCACCGATCACTCGCCCGAGCGATCGCTTCTTACCAGATTTATTCGCTATTTTATTCTGCCGCAGATTGTTGTGCATATTGAATCAGACTTTGTCCCGTCATTTCAGCAGGTTGATCGATATTTAATAAATCAAGAACCGTTGGTGCCACATCCGCCAAACGGCCAGATGATAAACCACTCACTCCATCCACTGAGTTTACAAGGATTAATGGTACAGGGTTTAATGTATGGGCAGTATGTGATTGGCCAGTGCCTTCGTCCACCATCATTTCCGCATTCCCATGATCAGCTGTCACCAGCATCGCACCACCTACAGTTTCAAGGGCCTTAACCAAACGACCAACACATCCATCAACGGCTTCTACAGCCTTGATCGCTGCCTTCAGGTTCCCTGTATGCCCAACCATATCGGTATTCGCGAAATTCACGACAATCAAGTCAAAACGCTTATTCTCAATAGCATCAACCAAATTATCCGCCACTTCCGGCGCAGACATTTCTGGTTGCATGTCATAGGTTTTCACCTTCGGAGATGGTATCAAAATTCGTTCTTCCCCTTCAAAAACAGTTTCTTCACCCCCATTAAAGAAGAAAGTTACATGGGCGTATTTTTCAGTTTCAGCGATACGTAATTGCTTTAAACCATTGGCCGAAACAACAGCTCCCAAAGTATTGGATAGCTCTTCTGGTGGGAAGACAGTTCCAAGAAATGCATTATGTGCCTTAGAATATTCAACCATGCCCAAAGCATCGGCAAATTGAACAGGCTTAGAGACGTCATAGCCATCAAAATTTGGATCAAGGAAAGCCGATAAAATTTCACGTGCACGATCTGCACGGAAATTTGCCATAAACACCCCATCACCATCTTGCATACCTGCATAATCACCAATTACAGTTGGTAATACAAACTCGTCATATTTTTCATCTGCGTATGAAGCATCAATCGCAGAAAGCACATCTTCTGCCTTTTCACCTTTTGCAGCGGACATAGCGTCAACCGCCAAGGAAACACGATCCCAGTTATTATCACGATCCATTGCATAGAAACGACCAGAAATAGTTGCAACTTCGGTTTGTGGAGACATTTCCATAAAAGTTTCAACGAACGGTTTTGCACTTTGTGGCGGTGTATCACGACCATCCAAAATCGCATGCAACTTAACAGTCAGACCCTCTTCAATCAGATGATTTGCCAGTTTCGCCATATGGTCCTGATGCGCATGCACGCCACCCGGTGACAACAAACCTGTTAAATGAACAACACCACCCGTTGCTTTCATTTTTTCTATAAAAGCAATCAAACGCGGATTGGATTTAAATGTGCCACTATCGAGCGCTTCATCAATACGTGGAAGATCTTGTAAAACAACGCGGCCAGCACCCAAATTCATATGACCAACTTCGGAATTTCCCATTTGCCCACTTGGCAAGCCCACAAAGGTTTCTGATGCTTGTAAATTGGCCTTTGGATAAGTTGCTGAAATCTTGTCCCAGTTTGGTGTATTCGCCTGTAAGATCGCGTTATTTTCAGAGGAGGCGCGTTCACCCCAGCCATCCAGAATACAAACAACAACAGGATTTGGGCGATTATTTTCAGAAGTCATAAATTTCAACCATTTGTCTAATATGCATTCACTGCATGCAAAGCCCATAAAAGGCCAGTATTTCCCTTGCTCTTTTTATAATAGATACATCAGATTGTTTCCAGTATGGAGGCCCGAATTTTTGCGAATTTTTTAAAGATAAGTCTTATGACTAACCTATAAGGCAAATTTATGGCACAAGATTTATGATTAATTTCCAGTATAATCTGACTGGTGCACGAAGTTAAACTAGCCTATAAACAACATAATATATCAGTAAATTCGATCTAGAAGGCAACCAAAGCAACATGTTACCGCCAATCGACCCCCCTAATGCTTATCCGAAACTTGATCCGGCTGTTCGCGATCATATGAAACGGGAGTTATTGGACAGCTTGCCAGACGGCGAGGAAATCTGGGTATTTGGGTATGGATCTTTAATGTGGAATCCTGGCTTTGAACATGAAGAAATCCAATCTGTCATTCTAGAGGGGTGGAGCCGTTCTTTCTGCGTTCAATCTCATAGATATCGGGGTACACCAGAAGTTCCGGGTCTTGTCCTTGGTTTGGATCAAGGGGGCGAATGTCACGGGTCGGCCATTCGTTGTTCTGCAGATCAAGCGCGCCCTGCCATGGATTATTTATGGGAACGTGAAATGGTCACAGGCGTCTATGAACCTGCCATGGTGCATCCAAAGAATGAGCATGGTGATACATTGAACTGCCATACTTTTGTTGTCGATCGTCATCACCCTCAATATGCAGGCGACTTAAGTGAGGATGAAACCATTTCAATGATTGTGCGTGCCCATGGCAGTGCAGGTAGCAATCGTGACTATCTACTCAACACGGTCAAACATTTAGATGATTGTGGGATTATCGACCCCCCACTGCATAGATTAGCGGATTATGTAGGCCAAGGCGGCGCAGATATTTAAGGACCCAAAAAATGACACAAGCTGTAATCCAGTCTTCTTCGACACATCAAAACTTGATGCTGGGCCTTATTTTGGGTGTTGCAGCTTATATTGTTGTCCCGATGGGGGATGGTATCGCAAAAATACTGACTACCATGGGATATCATAGTGGTCAGGTTACTTTTGGACGCTATTTCTTCCATATGCTATTTTTAATGCCAATTGTATTGGTAAAATTTGGACCAAGCGGTTTCATTCCAAAAAACCTGAAGGTTCAAACTTTTCGTGCCCTCACCATTGTGATTGCAACCTTCTGCTTCTTTTCCTCATTACATACTGTCCCCTTAGCAGATGCTTTATCACTCGCTTTTGTTGCGCCCTTAGTTGTAACGGCTTTGAGTGTTCCTATTCTCGGTGAAAAAGTGGGAATTCACCGCTGGATCGCCGTTATCATTGGTTTCGCTGGCGCAATGATTATTATTCAACCGGGATCAGGCGTGTTTCAGTGGCCTGCCCTTTATGCACTTAGTGCTGGTGCATTATTTGGGGTTTATATCACCGTGACACGCAAGACTACAGGCGATAATCCGGCTCTTGTCAGCCTTTTATATCAAGGTGTTCTGGGGACTGCGGCTCTTTCAATCCTAGCGTTCATGAATTGGTCAGAACTGACTTTAGAGGCCGCTCTGCTAATGGCCGGTGTTGGTGCAGCTGCTGCTACGGGACATGGTCTCATCATCGTAGCTACCAAATATATGGAAGCCGCTTTATTGGCCCCTCTCCAATATCAAGAATTGATCGTTGGCGCTATTTTTGGTTATTTAGTTTTCGGGGAAATCCCTGCCGATTCCACATGGTTGGGCAGTGGTGTGATTATATTAAGCGGCCTCTACATTGGCTATCGGGAAAGAAAAACAAGATCTTCCTAGATTTTTCTCAACATCCTAAGCAAATCAGCTTAAACTGGGATCGGCAGCTAAAGGATGAAACTATGTTTAAGAAATTGGCAGAATTATTGACTGATGATGGTAAGAAAAAACCATCAAAAAAAGCTGCCAAAAAACCCACTGCTAAGCCTTCAACTCATCATCAAAAAGCAAGCGCACCACATACGGGTGACGATCCGGCGAGTTTGATTAAACAAGCTATTTTAGAAGCCGAACAAACAATTGCTATGGAAGAAAAAATCGCAGGTCACGACCCTAATCATTTGAAAGCTGTTCAAGACGCAATGATGATTTATCGGCAAAAACAGGAAAATCTAGATCATTTGCCCCTTGAAGAAAAAGCGCGTCTTCGCGCACTTGGTGAGGTCATGTTCGGGCCCCAATTATCCGACGCCAATAAAAACACCAAGAAACCTCATTAAACGCATTCATATCTATAACTTAAAGACATAAGCAAAAATGGTCGATATATCCCAAATCGCTGATCGTATTCTTGAAGGCAATCGCCGGGCCTTGGCTCAGGCAATTACTTTGGTTGAATCCACTCGTCCAGATCATCGCGACCAAGCAGATGCCTTATTGGAAAAATTGCTGCCTCATACCGGTAATGCAAGACGTATCGGTATTTCTGGTGTACCGGGGGTTGGTAAATCTACCTTCATTGAATCCTTTGGCATGCATGTGATCGATCAGGGACATAAATTAGCGGTGCTTGCAGTTGACCCATCTAGCCGGGTAAGTGGCGGTTCAATCCTAGGGGATAAAACCCGCATGGAAAGCCTATCACGCCGTCAAGAGGCATTTATTCGCCCAAGCCCAGCGGGGAAATCGTTAGGAGGTGTCGCAAGGCGCAGCCGTGAAGCTATGCTGGTATGCGAGGCGGCCGGATTTGATGTCATTTTTGTAGAAACGGTCGGGGTTGGACAATCAGAAACTGCCGTATCAGAAATGACAGACATGTTCTTATTGCTTCTTTTGCCATCCGGCGGAGATGAGCTACAAGGCATCAAAAAGGGCATTGTGGAACTTGCCGATATGGTCTTGGTCAATAAAGCAGATGGTGACTTGTTGCGCACGGCAAAGCGTTCCAAAGCCGACTATCGAAGTGCACTTCATATGTTACGCCCGGTAACCGCGGATTGGCAGGTCCCTGTAGAAACAGTATCCGCCCTAAAACAAGAAGGGTTGGATATTGCATGGGGTCATATTAGTAACTTTTTCTCACTGATGCATGAAAATGGCACCTTGGATGACCGACGTGAAGCACAAGCCGCGGCATGGCTCTGGACTGAATTAAGCGATGGCTTGATTGATCGTTTACGTCTACACCCAAAATTAAAAGTCAAACTGGAAGAAGCAGAAGCAGAAGTGCGTCACAAACAACAATCACCTGTGGCTGCATCTCGGCGATTAATTTCCGCCTTTTTGGATTTAAGCTGATCCGGAAAACGTTTTTGCCAGTTTATCCATGATCTTGACCAAGTTTTGCGCAATACTTGGTTCGGATGCGGAATGACCTGCATCATGCAACATCGTTAATTCTGACTTAGGCCAGTTGTTGTGCAGTTCATATGCAGTGACAGGTGGACAAATTGCATCATAACGGCCCTGCACAATATACCCTGGAAGATGTTGAATTTTATGCATATTTTCTAAAATCGGTACGTTATTCAAAAATAAATCATTGATCATATAATGTGCTTCCAGACGCGAAATAGCTAAATCTGCTTCGGGATTAATCATATTTTCAATAGCCTTCATATCTGGCTCTAACGCCACACAACTGGCTTCGAATACGGCCCAAACACGCGCGGCAGGCCCATGAATTGATGGATCCGGATCACAAAGGCGCTTATAGTAATTACCTAAAATATCGTCCTGTTCATCAACAGGCAGGAAGTTTTGCAGCTTTTCCTGCGCCTCTGGATAAACATGCTTCACACCGTGAAAAAACCAATCCAATTCTTGCTGACGCCCACAAAAGACACCGCGTAAAACCAAAGCTTTCATGCGGTCTGGAAAAGCTTGCGCATAGGCGAGCGCCAATGTCGATCCCCAGGAACCGCCAAATACGATCCAACTTTCAATCCCCAACAGGTCGCGCAGGTTTTCAAGATCTTCAATAAGATCTTGGGTCGTATTATTTTCCAAAGACCCATTAGGTCGCGACCGTCCGCAACCACGTTGATCCATTAAGATCACTCGATAATATTGTGGATTAAAGAAACGACGGTGCATGGGGTTACAGCCAGCGCCGGGGCCACCATGCAAAAACACAACCGGTATACCGGTGGGCGTGCCGACTTCCTCCCAATAAATTTCATGATGCCCATCAGGTCTCAAATGACCATGATTGTAAGGCTCAATTGGGGGATAAAGTCTGTGACGGCTCATAAAAGACTTTCCTTTAACGCAATCCATATTAATCTATAAACGCTTATTCATACGTCTTAATAAATTGGTGCCATGTCTGTTTTACAGAAGCAAGTAAAAGTCGGATTTCTTTTACTACTTTCTTTTCTTGCAAGTGATTATGCCGCATTCGCAGAGGAAAATTCTGCGCCAGTCTTCACAGATGAAATTATCGGTATCCAGAATTTTCCTGTCTTACGTGGAAAGTCAGGGCATACTATTGTTTTAAGCGGCATTGAACGTCCTCAAAGTCATGGCTTATCCGGTTATACTCTTGATAAAGCCCGTCTATGGCTTTCAAATCATGCCGTCGGCAAGACACTCGTTATCCAACCAACAGGCGACAATTATGATCTCTTTGGCCGCATTCATGCCTTAACCAAAGAACCAAACCCAAAAAACTGGCTTAATGTTCAATTGCTTCGCCTTGGTTTTGCCCGTGTGCAACTCAATGCGGGTTTTACGGATCACATCGATATTTTGTACAAAGCGGAGAAAGAAGCACGCCTTCAAAATATTGGTCTTTGGGGAACAGGTAAATTTAAACGATTTGATGCCAATCAATATAACGGTCCATATAACGGCTTTATCATTGCCACTGGCACCATCACACAAACCGCCAAACGAAGAAGTTATTTATACCTGAATTTTGGATCGAACTGGCGGGATGATTTTACCATTGGCATCCCCACCAACGATGAACGTTTCGATATAAAAACAATAAGAAATCTTTATGTTGAGGATACCAAAATAGAAATACGCGGTTTAATTGAAAACTGGAACGGCCCCTTTATTCGCCTAGACGTTGCCGAACATTTAAGAGTAATTCAAGATTAGCTGGAAATAAAAGTTTCAAATACTTCACCTTGTCGATCCAACCCCACTGCACAGATTTTTTGCTGATCTCTTGGCCCATTATCCAAAGTGACGGTAAAAGCGGTTTCCTTAAACCCTGAATGTGCCGGGTCATAACCACGAATTATCCGGCAAAAACCACCATATGCATGTCCCAAATTGTGAAAATCTTCACCACTCCACCAGAAGCTATCCCCTTGTTTCTGCAGCGGTTTCTCGCCGTCCAAACCACTGCTTACACAAAGAATAACCCCATCTTCCGTATAGGCAGCATGCTTCAAACTATTAAAAAAGGGATCATGCCCTGGCATATTTCGAATGTTGGTGCTTAACCGGCCCGTTAACGCGACCAAGGCATTTGTGCCTTCTTCTGCCGCAGAATTTAAATGATCCCGGCTCAAGCCATACATTTTAAGAACCGGCTCAAGCCCCATGCTATAAACATAATACAAGACTTCTTGCGGGTTTGGCGCAAAATGTAATTGCGTCATCTTTGCCAGCATCTCTTCTTGACGCCCACGCAGATAAACCACATCTTCCAGATCGGTGTAAGGCCAGATGGATAAGAACCATCGTCTGAAACTCATGATTTCTGCCAAAGTTTGCTGTGTTTCCTCTCCATAACCGATCATATTACCAGTATAAACCAGACGATCGCCAAATTGGGCTTGGGAAGCAATTTTTTGATGTATTTCTTTTAGGGCAGACAGATTGCTATGGATGGCACCCACAATCCAAACTCGACGATTGGCACGTAATACAGCCAATGGATTTTGTCCTGCCATCTTTGCCACTTACCCCCGAAATTGAGATTTCTATCTTAATAACCACTTAGATGATATGGCCGGAACCGACATTTCTGTAAAGTGAAATATAGGTAAAAAAATACCGCTCTGCCAAAACAGAACGGTATTTTCAAACTTTTATGCAACAAAGGGGTCAAGCTGCAGCTTTTTCCAGCATTGTTTCCAGTTTTTCAATCGCTTCTTCTTCGCGCAGTTCTTCAACAGCAGCAAATTCACGGGCCAAACGATCCAAGGCTGCTTGGTATAGTTGACGCTCGCTATATGATTGATCTGGTTGATTTGCATTGCGGAAAAGATCACGTACCACTTCGGCAATCGCAATTGGATCACCAGAATTAATCTTTGCTTCATATTCCTGCGCACGACGAGACCACATGGTGCGACGGACGCGGCTTTTGCCTTTTAACGTTTTCAACGCATCTTTCATGATGTCAGGGGAAGACAAACTACGCAGACCGGAATTTGCAGCTTTAGCCACAGGCACACGCAAAATCATGCGATCTTTGTCAAATTCGATAATAATCAGTTCCAGCTTTTCACCTGCAACTTCTGTTTCTTCGATACCTTGAACTTTACCCACGCCATGTGTCGGATAAACAACGTGGTCACCTTTTGTGAAAGTCATAGCTTTAGACATTCCAATTTCTACTTTCTTTTTTCTTTCTGTTTCAGCCAAAATTCACAGTAACAAAGACCTCCCGCATCATCCCATGCATGCGGTACTCACAATCTCATAACAATTAAAATCCAATGCTACGTTACTATGTGAGACTTGTTTTCAATATCTCGTGAAAATTGTCCTTATGAACTCTGTATGAACTCATTAAGAAAATCGCCCTAACAAATTAATGCTGAGCGAAATCCTGCCGAATAAGAATGTATTGTAACATAATTTCAAGGGGAATCCCATAGCCTGAATCAAAAAAAGATTCAGGCTAGATTCACCATGAGTCAACTTAAAGTTCCCAAAAAGATTCTCAAGGAATCCAATAATTTATTTCAGGGTATAAGGACTTACTCGTCACCAGTACCCGGGGTTGGATCAAAATGTTCTTTAAATTTATTTGGCGTATCATGCCATTCATTGGCATCCGCTGGTGCAGGCTTCAACATCGTAATCACAGGCCATTTATCTGCATACTCACGGTTGAGTTCCAACCATTTTTCAGCATCAGCTTCGGTATCAGGCAAAATCGCATCCGCAGGACATTCTGGCTCACATACACCGCAATCGATACATTCATCCGGATGGATCACCAGCATATTGGCACCCTCATAGAAACAATCTACAGGACAAACTTCTACACAATCGGTGTGTTTACATTTAATACAATCTTCTGTGACTACATAAGTCATCTGCGATCACTCCAATTTTACGCCATTCATTTAAATTTCAGGACTCCTGATAAATCCTTTTTGGCGATTGTTATAAAATTACTGGCAAAGACATATAAAACTCATACCAAATAATGCAACCCAAATATTCGACAAAAGCTCATTTTTGCTCCATATTAATGGAAATTCACCTTATACTTAATGGAAATAAGAATAATTCACATGATAAATGCGGGAAATATATTTCATACAGCGACAAAATCCGATATAAACGCGGATAAAAGACTTTATGCCCCCTCCACAGCACGTAACAAAGAGCCAATTTTAAAAGTTTTAAAAGAATATATACCCACATCCGGCCAAGCATTAGAAATCGCCTGTGGATCAGGAGAACACGGCCTGCATTTCAGTAAATCATTTCCCGCGCTTATCTGGCAACCAACAGATATAGAAACCGCTCACATAGACAGTGCAAATGCCCATCGTGAAGCAGAAAACCGATCGAATATGAAAGAAGCCCGTTATCTGGATGTCACATCGAAGGATTGGCAAACTGAACCGTTAGACCTTATTTACAATGCAAATATGATCCATATTAGTCCATGGGATTGCACTATAGGCCTTCTATCCGGGGCGGGGCGTCACCTAAAAACCGACGGTATACTCTTTATGTATGGCCCCTATAAATTCAGCAATCAACATACTGCTGAAAGTAATGCACAATTTGATATGAGCTTGAAATCAAGAGATGACAGCTGGGGTATTCGTAATCTGGAAGATGTTATTTCAATTGCGGAACAAAATGGATTACAGCATCAACATAGTATCGAAATGCCCGCAAATAACTACTGCATCATCTATAAAAAGATTTAAAATTCAAATAATTGTGTATTATCCACCAAGGGACGCATTACCCGCATCAATGACACGACTGTGGTTCGCACTGCTATCAATCAAGTTGCGCACTGCTTGCTTTCGGTTACTTGCATTACGATCTTCTGCTTGTGTTTGAATACGTGAAATTTCACGATAAATCTCATCTACACGGGCTTCTTGACCGGGCGTCAAACTTGGCCCATTCGCAGAACCAGTGATAATCTTCGTTAAATCTCGTTTCGCTTCCGTAACGCGCTCTTGAGTTGTGGTATCCAACTGGGAAATCACCTGATCACCGCCAAAATACACACCAGCACCACCTAAAATTCTATCCAATTCTGAATACAGGATCGCAGATTTAATACGTTCCATAGAGGTTAATCCATCTGCCCCTTCAAGAGCAGGATGTTGCTGAGATACCTCTGCACTTTCTTCGGCGCCTTGTTCATTCATCTTAGCAAGACTGGATTTATATCCTGTATTTTCGTCGACAACCTGATTTTGACTTGCCTCTTGCATTTTATTGAATTCACGGATTGGGCCAAGCTCTTGCTGAAGTTGAAGGAATAAACTATCTAATTTCTCCTGGTTTTCTGCAGAATAGTCAGGCGTTCCATATTGTGCCAACATGCGATCAAGCGCTACAGAAACTGCTGGACGCGTCACTTCTCCACGCTTTTCCTGACCTGCATATGGGAATTCATCAGCCAGATTGATGACCTGACCAGATGCTTCTTCACCATTAGCGGCCAAAGCAGCTTTGCGCTCTTCAAATGCCTTCATTAATGCTTGTGCTTGGGGGGATAAGCGAATTTCAACCGCTGGATTATCTTTGAATTTAACTTCTTGCTGTTTTGCAAGACGTGCCGCTGCCTGCGCTTGTTCCAGCTTTTGTGATTGCTGGGATTGCGCGGTCAATAGGGTCCCTAACCCCGTATTCATGAAAGATCGAATTCCGTCTATCATTTCGGCACTTTTTTCCTAAAGGTCTTGTTCACAGTTAAACTTGACCTTGAAGAAGCAGTTTTTATGCCAATTTGATCCACATCCTACACAACCCCAAGGAATCCAATATATTCAAGATTTCAAATTCTTAGCTGGCCTCCAAAATTTTGACATAATCTGCCCTTAAAGTGGCAAAATCTTCAGATTGGTGTCGTTCAATTCGCTGTTGTGGGAAAGATTTTCCTAAAATCTTAACAAATTCTTTACCGCAAGCATTGCGACGACAGGCAAAGCAGGGTTATATGCAAACGATCATGATTACATTATACCATCTCTGGCTTTCACCGGGTTGTCGCAAGGTGCGATTGCTCATGGGGGAAAAAAAGCTGGAATTCAACATGCAGATTGAAAAAACCTGGCGTCGCGAGGCTGATTTTCTAGCCCTAAATCCGACAGGTGAAGTACCCGTTATCGTGGATGAAGACGGGACCAAAGTTTGTGGATCACAAGTGATTTGCGAATATCTGGATGAAATGTATGGCACACCCTCTTTAATCGGCACGGGAGCAGTAGAACGCGCAGAAACCCGCCGTTTGATTGAATGGTTTGATGTAAAATTCCAAGATGAAGTTATTCAAAATCTTGTGAATGAAAAAATCATGAAACGTTTTCTGGGTTTGGGAGAACCTAATTCAAACGCTATTCGCGCCGGACATAAAAATATTCACATCCATTTAAGCTATATTGATTGGCTGGTCGATCGCCGCAAATGGCTGGCCGGAGATGAATTAAGCTTGGCTGACCTTGCCGCTGCCGCCCATTTGTCATGCGTTGATTATCTTGGGGATGTGCCATGGGCCGATCATCCAAGTGCGAAGGACTGGTATGCAAAGGTGAAATCACGCCCCTCTTTCCGCGGATTATTGGCAGATCATATCCCGGGCGCCCCACCGCCACCACATTATGCGGATTTGGATTTTTAAAGACATTAAGGCTCGATTTTTCGAGCCTTTTTACTATTAAAAAAAAGCCCCCGACCTTAATAAGATCGGGGGTATAGTTTACCACGCGGGATTGCGTTTTTTCAGGTGCGGATTTATGCACCAAACTTTTGGGAGCCGGAGCCGAATTCTGGATAGGCTTCCAGACCTAATTCAGCTTTATCCAAGCCCAACATCTCGTCTTCTTCAGAGCAACGGACACCCATAACCATTTTCAAGATCACGAATAGAACCAAGCTCACAACAAAGGAATAAATACCAATCGCAACGATACCTGTTAACTGAACGATCAAATCGCCACCGCCAAAGATCGCCACGGCCAAAGTGCCCCAGATACCTGCGAATAAGTGAACAGAAATCGCACCAACAACATCATCGATTTTCAATTTGTCCAATAATGGGATTGTGAACACCACCAAAGCACCGCCAATTGCACCGATCACGATAGACAAGAAGTGGTTTGTTAAATCAGGACCAGCTGTGATGGATACCAAGCCTGCCAACGCACCATTCAAGGCCATTGTAAGGTCAATCTTCTTATAGAGTGCCTGTGTCAACAAAGTCGCAGCAACCACACCACCTGCAGCAGCAAGATTTGTATTGGTAAAGACGATTGCCATCCATGTCGCAGAGGCCGCATCGCCCAAGGCCAATACAGAACCACCGTTAAAGCCGAACCAACCCATCCATAGGATGAATGTTCCCAAAGTTGCCAATGGTAAATTTGCACCTGGAAGCGGCAATACTTGACCGTCTTTGTTATACTTACCTTTACGAGCACCAAGAACGATCGCACCAGCAAGCGCGGCCCAACCACCAACAGAGTGAACAATTGTAGAGCCAGCAAAATCGGAGAAGCCCATTTCAGCTAACCAGCCGCCGCCCCATGTCCAAGAACCTTGAATTGGATAGATAAAGCCTGTCAAAACAACAATGAAGATAATAAAAGGCCAGAATTTGATACGTTCTGCCAAAGTACCAGATACGATAGATGCAGTTGTTGCCACAAATACCATTTGGAAGAACCAATCAGATGCAACGGAATAGCCACCTTCAACAACAGGCGCTACCAACTCAGCTGTTGCTTCATCAGCATTCAAGAGCGCCAATTCAGCTTCGGATGGGTTATAGAATATACCGCCTAATGATCCGATAAAGCCGGATACGTCTGTATACATCAGACTATAGCCAATCAGGTAATACATGATGCCGGCGATAGAATAGAGAACGATATTTTTTAAACAGATGGTGGCCGTGTTCTTGGTACGAACAAGGCCAGCTTCCAACATGGCAAAGCCAGCGGCCATCCACATGACCAAAGCGCCATTAATCAAAAAGGAAAATGTGTTAAATACATAAGATGTTTCTGCAGAGACTTCCGCCATTGCAGGGGTAGCTGTCATAACCGCCGCAGTCACCGCAGCGCCCATCCAGATTTTGTGAGACTTCAAGTTAAGCATTTTTTGCTCCTATTTGTCTGAATTAAAGAGCTGCGCTGTCTGTTTCGCCAGTGCGAATACGAACAGCTTTTTCAATTGGCATGACAAAGATTTTGCCATCGCCAATACGACCGGTACCTGCAGAAGACTGAATGGCTTCCACAACCTTTTCGGTGAGCGCTTCTTCTACGGCGACTTCCAACTTAACTTTTGGTAAGAAGCTAACTGCATATTCAGCGCCACGATAAATTTCAGTCTGACCCTTTTGGCGCCCAAACCCCTTGGCTTCCATAACGGTCAGTCCAGTTACACCAAGCTCGGTCAGTGCTTCACGCACGTCATCCAGCTTGAAAGGCTTAATAATTGCCGTAACCATTTTCATTTGAGCGATCTCCCTCTGCTCTGTTTGAAAATTGTGCTATGCACAAGACGTTTGGCTACTACTATTACAAGGGGCGTGCCAGAATTGAAAAATTTCAATTTTATTATTATTTATTAATTACTTATAAAAA
>NZ_SMMC01000179.1 GCF_009711445.1 Curvivirga aplysinae
TTAATCTCTATATTTATGTATTGATTGGCAGCGCAATTCTAAGCTGGTTAATTGCTTTCAATGTGGTGAATACGCGCAATCAATTTGTAAACCAGATTGGGCAATTCCTTTATAAAATTACCGAACCCGCATTACGTCCTATTCGCAAGGTAATCCCATATATTGGCGGCATTGATATTTCGCCAGTTGTGTTGATTTTACTATTGATGTTTGCACAGCGCCTATTGATTGAATTTGCAGGTCGCATCTAAGGAAAAGATAGACGTTATCCGGCTGAAATGCGTCGCAAAAAAAGAGGGTTTCTATAACTTGAAATCCTAAGATGCAAACAGTGTGAGAATTTCGTGTTTCTATCTGAAACACATTAATCCCCGCGCCTCTCCGTGAGGCGCTTTTATTCTATATTGTCATCAAGGGACTTATAAATATGTCTGACGCAAAGATTATTGACGGTAAAGCCTTTGCCGCAAATATCCGCGAAAAAGTTGCTGCGGGTGTTGAAAAATTGAAATCTGAAAACGGCATCACACCAGGTTTGGCTGTTGTTTTGGTGGGTGAAGATCCTGCCTCTCAAGTTTATGTGCGCAACAAAGGCAAACAAACTGTCGAAGCTGGTATGGAAAGCTTTGAGTTCAAAATGTCTGAAGACACAACTCAAGACGCTTTGTTGGCAAAAGTAGAAGAATTGAACAATGATCCAAAAGTAAACGGTATCTTGGTTCAATTGCCATTGCCAAAACATATTGATGAAGAAGCTGTCTTATCCGCGATCAACCCAGACAAAGACGTTGATGGTTTCCATGTGATCAATGTGGGTCGTTTAAACACTGGCATGGCTGGCGGCCTTGTTCCATGTACTCCATTGGGCTGTATCTTGATGTTGCGTGATCATTTCGGTGGTGACCTATCTGGTAAAAAAGCTGTTGTTGTAGGTCGCTCCAACATTGTTGGTAAACCAATGTTCAACTTGTTGCTTCAAGAAAGCTGCACCGTGACAGTTGCCCATTCCCGTACAGCGGATCTACCTGCAGAAGTTGGCGCAGCCGACATTGTTGTCGCAGCTGTTGGTCGCCCGGAAATGGTTAAAGGCGAATGGATGAAAGAAGGCGCAGTTGTAATCGACGTTGGCATCAACCGCATTGAAAAACCAGAAGGCGGCACACGCCTAGTTGGAGATGTTGACTTCGCATCTGCTGTTGAAAAAGCATCTGCGATCACCCCTGTACCAGGTGGTGTTGGCCCGATGACCATCGCATGCCTATTGGTAAATACATTAACGGCTGCTTGCCAACAAAACGGTCTAGAAGCACCAAAAATGTAATAGCGATTTCGTTATAAATTAGAAAAGGCGGTTCAGTTCTGAGCCGCCTTTTTATTTTTACTCATGCGGATTTTAAAACCTTTGCTTTTGGAAGTCCTGTCCATGTCACAAGGATAATCCCGATTACGACGGGAATAAGCCCCAACAAGTCTGTTCCCACAATGGGTTCGCCCAAAATCGCCCAAGCCATAATCAAGGTAAAGCCAGGATTGAGGAAATGAAAACTACTAGCTGCACCTGCCCCGATCAACTTGATCAGGCGGAACCACATCAACAATCCACCAATGGAAATAAACACAGCCGAATAAGCCATCGACCCTATCAGATATTCATCTAATCTAAAGGCACCCCAATCTTCCATCACATATGAAATTGGCAGTAAAATAACGGCAGAGGAAATCATCTGAAACAGGTTTAGATTTAAAGTATCTTGCCCTGTCCCCCATTTGCGATAGGTGATTGTTCCCAATCCCAAACAAATCGTTGCAATGATCGTGATCGTGATCCCAAAAGGATCCAAGCCACCATCTAGGTTCACACGGCCATGTAAGACATACCAAACGCCAAATATGCCCAAGATCAGGCCGATAAATTTTCTTAATGTAAAGCTTTCACCCAAGACTGGCTTAGCCAAAACCGCGGTCACCAAAGGCATCGCAGAGGCGATTAACGCAACGACCCCCGCATCTGTCGTTTTAAAAGCAATGAAACAAAGCCCAAGATAAAGCGCATTGTTTAACAGGCCGAGTAAAGAACCAACCCAGACTTCCTGCCAAGTAAATTTTATAGATGTTTTTTCTTTCTTTGCTTGAAAAAGACGGATGACCAATAACATCAAACCCGTGGCAAAGAAAAAGCGCACCATTAAAAAACCAAGAGGTGGTGCGCTGATAATCGAAAATTTACCTGCAATAAAGGCAGAACTCCATAACAGGCAGAAGCCAATGCCCAATACAAAGGCTTCAATACGATTTGTGTTGTCCATATATCCTATTTAGCTATCCGAACTTTCCAAAGTCCTTTCAGATCATTCGGGTCTGCTACCTCTCCCTTACGGATAATTTCCACTCTGCCTTGACGGGCTAGGAAAATTGCCTGTTGTTTGGTCGCATTGAAGTAACGACGCCATAGTTGTGGTCCATCTTTTGGCTTACGCTTGAATTCTGCAACTGCCTTTGCCAGATTTTCAGGTGACATCAATTCACCTTCTTCCAGACGGGAAAGTGTGCTTAAGATCATTTCCGCAACTGGGTCCAAAGGTTTTTCATCTGTGTCTGCCATTTGTCTGGCTCCTTATCCGCAAGAGATTAGTTATTTCTATATATCCTGAATAGGTCCAATTTTGGACCAGAATTTATGATTTACAGGACAAGCTTAAATTGGGTGGCTTCATTTCCGTAAACGGGGTCGATGCGGGTTCCTGCATCAAAAGCCTGTATCTGCCCATGATTTACCAGAATTTGCGCAGCCTGCAAGACCTCTCGCACCATTCTATCACGCGCATGATTATTATAAAGCAGCTCAACAACTTGAATTGCTTCAATCTTTCCGTGATCTTGCAATAACTTTAAAATAGAATTTTGCACATCTTCGGTCCTAGGCACATCCCCACCAAAGCCCATGATACGGCGCATGGTAAAGTCAATCAGTGATTTCAGACTATTTCTCATAGATTTTCCAACCCGAATCCTGTCATGATGCATATTAGCAGTCATTAAAACATAAAAACCATATATAGGCTGATAAGGTAAACTCATCGGGATTGGAGCCCACCCATGGATGTAAGTGATAATCTGGCATTCGCCACAGCCTTGTTTGTACTTAGCCACTTTTTGCTTTCAAGTACAGCTATTCGAACACCTATTATATCAAAAATCGGTGAGAAGGGATTTCGGATTTCCTATTCCATCATCAGCTTTCTGACATTTGCATGGATGTTGGTGTCTTATGGAAATGCCTTTTATCAACCGATCTGGGAACCTCCTATGTTTATGCGGTTTGGTACATTAATCTTGATGTTGCCAGCCTGTATTCTTTTATTTTGCTCCCTTACCACTAAAAGTCCAACCATGGTGGGGGGCGAAGAATACCTAAATGACAGCAATCCAAATGGGAATGTTCCCAAAGGAATTATTACCATTACACGTCATCCAATGTTAATGGCGACCAGCCTCTGGGCGATCGGTCATTTACTATCAAATGGGGATCGTTCCACCATGATTATTGCCATTGGCATTCTACTACTTTCTATTGGTGGTATGTTACATATTGATCAACGTCGGGCTGATCACCCTGCTTGGGGCGTCATCGCCTTAACCACATCCATTTTCCCGTTTCAAGCTGCAATGCAAAAGCGCGTTAAAATTGACTGGAAGGGTATTGGTCTATGGCGCTTGTTAGGCGGATTAATTTTATTTGTTGGCTTGATTTACGGACATGAAACAATTGCGGGTATCACATTGATGCCATCGTGAAATTACTTATTTCTAGAATTGTTAACCCTTAGGCGGGAATACATTTAACCTGAACAGCATTAGCAGGAAGTGGCATATATTCACTTTCCACGGGTAGCCTAGATACAACAACACCATCAGCTGAAAGAATACCTGTTTCACATAGGTATTGTTCTGCCAAAGCGCGAACTGTCGGGACAAGTAAATCAGCACTTTTGGCAAGAGGCGCATCTTGCCAATATTGATGACCTTGTCGGATCAAGACCACCAGATGAAAGGGTCGATCATCAGCACCACGTCCGTCTAGGACTCTAAACAGCAAGTCGGCATTTAAAGGAATAACCCGTGCATTCAACTCTTTCTTAAGCTGCACATTACGTAACTGTTCTTCTTTTGAAATCGTCTTCTGGCACGCCACAACAAGCATAGAAACCATTATGATTGAGATAATTTTAGACACGAATTTCCCACCAAAGAATTAAGTTCAACCCTCTATTTAATTCAATTGTATATAATATATCTCATTCTTAATCTAGTGTCTTGGCAGGGGACAGTTCAAACCATCACCCTGCCTAAAAGTTGCTTTGGTTAAGCCGCTTTCGCCTCAACCACATCACCATTTAACGTGATGCTCTCACCTTCTACGGATACCTTCACGGTTTCACCATCCTTCACAGTGGCCTCCAAGATTTTGGTCGCCAACGGATTTTGCAGATAGGTCTGGATGACCCGTTTTAACGGACGCGCCCCATAAACAGGATCATATCCTTTATTGGCGAGCCAGATTTCCGCTTCTGCAGACAAGTCCAAAGTGATTTTGCGATCTTCCAACAAACGACGCAGGCGGCGTAATTGGATTTCCACAATCCCGGTCATATTGTCACGGGTCAATTTGTGGAATTGTAAAATTTCATCCAATCGGTTGAGGAATTCAGGACGGAAGTGACTACGTACAACTTCCATTACAGAAGCACGTGCTTCTTCTGTATCCGCGCCTTCTGCTAGTTGCGCCAGATGTTCCGACCCAAGGTTAGATGTCATAATGATCAACACATTACGGAAATCGACTGTACGTCCCTGACCATCCGTCAAACGACCATCATCTAATACTTGCAACAATACGTTAAACACATCTGGATGGGCTTTTTCCACCTCATCAAACAGAACAACTTGATAAGGACGGCGACGCACGGCTTCGGTTAACACCCCACCTTCATCATACCCCACATAGCCCGGAGGTGCCCCGATCAAACGGGCAACGGCATGTTTTTCCATAAATTCGGACATATCAATCCGCACCATAGCTTGGTCATCATCAAACAGGAATTCCGCCAGTGCTTTGGTAAGCTCAGTTTTACCGACACCTGTTGGGCCCAAGAATAAAAACGATCCAATAGGGCGATCCGGGTCTTGAAGGCCTGCACGGGCACGACGCACAGCATTGGATACAGCTTCAATCGCTTCACCCTGACCAATTACACGACGTGATAGATTACTTTCCATTGCCAGAAGCTTTTCACGTTCGCCTTCCAACATCTTATCCACGGGCACACCCGTCCAACGGGACACCACAGCAGCAATATCCTGATCACGTACTTCTTCGTCAATCATGGCCTGATCATTGGCGGCTTCTGCTTCTAGCAGGCGTTTTTCCAAATCTGGAATAACGCCATAGGCCAGTTCACCTGCACGATCAAAACGACCGTCACGTTGCACCCGTTCCAGTTCCGCGCGTGCCTGATCCAACTGCTCCTTGATACTTGTTGCATCATTAAGCTTGGCTTTTTCTGCCTGCCATTTAGACGTCAGATCAAAGGATTTTTCTTCCATATCCGCAAGTTCAACGCCCAAATTCACCAAACGATCTTTTGAAGCCACATCCTTTTCTTTTTTCAAAGCTTCCTGTTCGATCTTCAACTGGATGATACGGCGATCTAACTCATCAATTTCTTCCGGTTTACTATCAACTTCCATACGAAGACGGCTAGCGGCTTCGTCCACCAAATCAATCGCTTTGTCAGGTAAGAAACGATCCGTAATATAACGATTGGATAAGGTTGCCGCAGAAACAATGGCGCTATCCGTGATACGCACACCATGATGCAATTCATATTTTTCTTTCAACCCACGTAAGATTGAAATGGTATCTTCGACAGTTGGTTCCGCCACAAATACAGTTTGAAAACGTCGTGCTAGGGCCGCATCTTTTTCAATATGTTTGCGATATTCATCCAATGTGGTTGCACCCACGCAATGCAACTCCCCACGGGCCAAGGCAGGCTTCAGCATATTGGCCGCATCCATGCTGCCTTCTGACGCACCCGCCCCCATCAATGTATGTAATTCATCAATGAAACAGATGATTTGCCCTTCCGCCGCAGAGATTTCTTCCAACACTGCTTTCAGACGTTCTTCAAACTCACCGCGGAATTTGGACCCAGCTACCATCGCCCCAAGGTCAAGAGACATCAATTTTTTATTGATCAGATTTTCCGGTACATCGCCATTCACGATACGAAGGGCCAAGCCTTCAATAATAGCTGTTTTACCAACACCCGGTTCCCCAATCAGAACAGGGTTATTTTTGGTACGGCGCGATAAAACTTGAATGGTACGGCGAATTTCCTCATCCCGCCCAATCACCGGATCAAGTTTGCCTTCACCTGCAGCTTCAGTTAAATCACGCGCGTATTTCTTAAGCGCATCATATTTATCTTCCGCAGAGGCACTATCTGCCGTGCGCCCTTTGCGGATTTCATTAATCGCTTGATTAAGACTTTGTGGAGACACTCTTGCTTTTTTCAAAGCTTCTGCTGCATCTGTGCCTTCCGCCATGGCTAGGGCCAACAATAATCGTTCTGCGGTTACAAAACTATCACCTGCTTTTTCAGCGATCTGTGTTGCCTGATCAAATAATTTAGCAAGACTTGGATCAAGATGTAATTGCCCAGCGCCACTCCCTTGTACTTTTGGTAATTTGGACAAAGAAAGTTCAACAGCCTCAAGCGCTTGCTTTGCATTGCCGCCTGCAGATTCAATTAAACCAGCCGCAAGACCTTCCTGATCTTCCAATAAAGCTTTTAATAAATGTTCCGGGGTAAAACGTTGATGATCACTGCGTAACGCCAAAGTCTGTGCAGACTGAATAAAACCACGAGAGCGATCTGTGAAATTTTCAAAATTCATATTCAACCTCATATCTGACATCTCCCGCCCATACGGCAAGATATCTTTTTAGAGTTGTCCTTAAGGCCTAACCCAATTCTTGGCATTAAACCCGTTTCCTAATGTGGACCCATTCTTGGCATCCACAATAAATATATGGGTTCATTTACCATTACTTCAAGGATTTTTTCCTGAAAAACCCAAGCACCCTTATTCATAGAAATTGCTTTTATGTCAGGAATTTATCATTACCCAAAAGACTTAACCGACCCTATCATAGCATAAAAGAAAACGTATAGGGAAAGATCATGACAAATACCGTTATTGTAACAATAGCCGGCAAGTTGGAATTATCCTTCCGGGCCTGATAAAAACACCCATTCTTGATCAAGGTATGGAAGCAGACTTATCTGTCTTTTCTGATGGAGCCAAATATGCGAATTCGCCGCAAATTGATCCGGAACGATTAGGACGATTTCTCAGCTGGTTATTAATAGAAACAGATCGTAACAGTTATGAATCAAAACAATGGGACATACGTCATGAAGATCACCATAAACAATGGCTTGGGGAAGATGAACTTTTTATTACATCATGAGTATTCATTCATGCCTATATTACAATTTTGAGGAAACTTCTTTTCCAATTCACTTTCGATATCTGCTATAAGGCTAGTTATAAGATATATCTTTCATCCCCATAGATTTTACAGATAGTTGAAAGACGACCAGCGATGACACAGTTAAACAGTCTCGATTTTGATCCAAATAAATTAACCCTGACTTGGGCAGATGGCAGCAGCAGTCAGTTTCACGCTGTATGGTTGCGCGATAACGTATTAGAAGAAGACGCACGTCACAAAAATGGCCAACGTCTCTTTGATTGGTCCGAATTACCACGCGACTTTTCTATGAAATCAGCCGAAGTTGATGGCGATACAATCAAGATCAATTTCAATGCTGAGGATCGCCAATCTTCCTATCCGATTGAGTGGTTAAAAACATATGCCTATGACAATCAGGCCCCTGAAAAATCATATGAAATTTGGGGTAAAGATCTAGACCTTTCATTGATCTATCACGATTATAAGGAAGTAAAAAAAGGCGGACAGGCCATGTGCGACTGGTTAAAATCTGTTCGCAAATATGGCTTTGGCATTATTCAAAATGTACCACAGGAAGAAGGTACGGTTTTGAATATTCTAAACAGTTTTGGCTTTGTGCGTGAAACCAATTACGGCAAGTTGTTTGAGGTTCGCACCGAAGAAAACCCCAACAATCTGGCCTTCACTCCTTTGGGCCTAAATGTGCATACAGATAATCCCTATCGTGACCCGGTTCCGGGCCTGCAAGCTTTACATTGCCTTGAATCAAACAATGATGGCGGTGAATCCGTATTCGTGGATGGATATAATGTGGCTGAACTGCTTCGTCAGGAAGAACCGATCTATTTTGATTTACTCTCAAGCTACCACGCTAATTTCCGTTTCTGCGATGGTAAGGCTGATTTGAAAAACCGCGCAACTGTTATTGGCGTAGATAATTTCGGTCATTTCACTCATATCCTATACAACAACCGTTCTGCAGCACCACTGAATTTACCTGCAAATGTTATGGAAGATTACTATATCGCCCTCTTAGCATATTCAGATATGTTGCATCGCGAAGAAGTTGAAGTTCTATTCAAACTAAAACAAGGTGAACTTGTATTATTTGACAATGAACGTGTATTGCATGGACGTAAAGGTTTCGCTGGTGGAAAACGCCATCTTCAAGGCAGTTATGCAGATAAGGATTCCCTAAACAGCTGGATCAATATCTGGGAAGCAAAACAGTAAAATAACTCACTAAAAAAGAGAGATTAAAAATGCAGGATCATAAAACAGTTACTAAAGAAAATGTGGTTGATTTCCTAATCGACATGTTTAATTCACGTGGACAAGACGAATATCTTGGCGAAGCCATCACACAATCAGAGCATATGTTGCAATGTGCCGTTGTTGCAGATCAGTTTGAGGCAAAAGAATCTGTGATACTTGCAAGCTTACTTCATGACGTTGGTCATTTCATGCATGATTATGATTTTGATTGTGCCGATCACGGAATTGATAGTCGCCATGAGGATGTTGCGGATGATTTCCTGAAGAAATTTTACCCACCAGAAGTAACCGAACCTGTCCGTATGCACGTGGATGCAAAACGCTATCTTTGTGCCGTTGAACCGGATTATTTCGGCAAACTCTCCGAAGCTTCTGTGCATTCCCTAAAACTTCAAGGGGGGCCTATGTCTGCTGAAGAAGTTAAAAAATTTGAAGAAAGCCCACATCTGAAAGACGCCCTAGACCTCCGTCGCTTCGAAGAAGCCGGCAAAGTTGATGGTGTTGCAACACCAAAGATCGAAGAATACCGTGACTTAATGTTGAAATTCCTGATCAATTGATCTTAAAATTCACTATCAGAATAAAACCGGATGAAGCAAAGTCGCTTTATCCGGTTTTTTTTTACATATAAATGATCCTCTATTAATTATCTTTTACTGGATGATACCTGCTAATCTATCTTTCAGATTTTCAATACCTTCGGCAACCTCACGAGCCCCCTGTTGGATCTGCTCAGATAGATTTCCTACTTGCGCAGCACGATCTGTAATGCCGCCAATCTCATCAGTAACCATTTGCGTAGTATTTGCAGTTTCTTGAACATTCGCTGCGATTTTCTCAGCCCCTTCACTACGTTCAATCACCGTTTCAACAATTGAGGATGCTGATTCATTAACTTCACCAATGGTCGAAGCAATCGTCGAAATCCCTTTCACAGCCAATTCTGTTTGACCCTGAATTTGTCTAATTTGCTGGCTAATGTCTGCTGTCGCCTGACCTGTTCTGGTTGCCAGACTTTTGACTTCATTGGCAACGACTGCAAAACCTTTGCCAGCCTCACCAGCACGCGCGGCTTCAATCGTTGCATTTAGGGCAAGCATATTTGTCTGATCGGCAATTTCATCAATCAAGTTAATCACATCCCCAATCTTACGCGCATCTTCCGCAAGCCCTTGGATAGCATTATTTGCTTCATCTGCCTCATTTGATGCCTGTGTAGCAACATCAGAAGAACGTTCCGCCAGCTTTGCTATTTCATTAAACGAGGCGCTTACCGCACGGGTTTCTTCGACGACTGCATTCGCATTATCTGTCGCCTGTGTTGAACTCTGCGCCACTGATTGCGAAGTTTCTTCAGTTGATTTGGCAGATTCAGCCATTTCCAGCGAGATTTTCCCAAGATTATCCATATTATCTTGAATAGAAGAAACCGTGTCCTTTAATTCTGCATCCAGTCGATCTGACATGCTTTGCAATTTATTACGCATCTCAGTTTGTCGTTGCTCATTTTCGATAGCCACACGTTCTTGAATTTCTTTAAGATCAATTGAACTTTGACGTAACAAAACAAGCGCCTCCGCCATAACGCCCATCTCATCATTTCCTGTTTCAGGAATATCCACATCTGTTTCGCCATCACCGATAGACCGCATTGCCTCGGCAAATTTGCGCAACGGCTTAAATGTGATGAATTGCAGCATGATGGCACCGAGCAATATGCCAATAGCAATAAAAGCGCTTAAAGTTCCCAATGCAATAAATTGTTGTTTATCAAGTTGCTGATTTAAATCCGCAATATCACTTTCAATTACAGCTGTCGCCCAAGGCTGATCAAAGGCATTTAACAATGTAACATCTGTTCGGATTACACCAGAAAGATCAACTTCATCAGAAAGGCTGGATTCTTCTTCAATAGCATCTCCACTACCTTCTGACTCCTCAGGCGCTTCCGTTGTCTGGGGCGTCAATCCTTCATCAATTACCAACTCACCATTGAGATTGTTCAGAATAAAACCGCCACCCAATGGATCTGATAGACCTTCTAACGCAACACTTGGATCGGTCACAACTTCCAAAAAGCCAATAACACGAAAGCCACCAACTGGGGCTACTATACTATGCACCGCACGTCCTTCTTCTGTCGTCCAGTGATAGCCAACTGCCTTGCGTTGTTCTTTTTTATCCCTTGCTTTTAATTGATCCAACAAGTCTGCATGGGAGTTAAAAACAGATTCTCCTTGGCCTTTTTTAGATTGGCTGATCAGATTAAAATCTTTATCGAATATGACACTATTTACATAGATCATTTCACCGGTGGCAAAGATCGGCTCTTCAACAATTGACGTCACCGACGCTTCAATCCGTCTTAGATTATTTTCTTTGACCGCCTTCACACGGTCCGGTAATCGGGTCCAATTGGCTGCTTGGTTATTAATTTTTGTCCAATATTGACGTTCTATCCGATCATTAACTAAACCTTGTAGGCTGGTTGCTAGGCTGGCGGATACTGTATCTGAAAAAAGTTTTTTATAGGTACTCGCCGTCCAAATGGCATTTATAAAAATACCTATCGTAAACAGTAATGCGATTGTCAGAAGAATTTTACGTAACGTCCAAAATTTCTTACCTCTTAACACGTTCCCGGTCCTTATTATTAAATTTTAAGTTCCCCACAAGTTAATGATAGCTTACTAACCTTAAAATACAATGAACTTCTGTAATAATATTACACTGCAATTTTTAAACACAGAAACTTGCTCTCCGCCCTAGATAATCTAATTCGCACCCCTATATCGTATAGGGTCAGTCAATATTTGGATTGAGAGTTAAGAAGATGACATTCGGACGGATAGTGAAAACCGTTATAGGATTAGGAGCTGGTTTAGTGCTTTGGGGCTGCACCAACCTGCCAGATGGTGCCAGTTTTATCCCAAACAAAAACCTGCCGTCTTATACCCAAGCGACCTATGCAGAATATGTAGCTGAAACTCGTGATTGGCTAGGTAAGAATCGCGCGTTTATCAGCCATGATACAGCCACTGAATTGGATGTGAATTCCCCCTTTGAGAAACGTCCCGATTATCCAACCAATAAAGGTGTCTTGCTGATCCACGGTCTGGCAGACTCCCCCTATAGTTTTCATGACGTCGCTAACCAGTTGGTGAAAAAAGGATACTTAGTGCGAAGCCTACTCATTCCCGGTCATGGTAGTCGGCCAGCCGATTTAATGCTTCCTGAATATAAAGATTGGAAATTGTTAGTCGAACATCACGCTGCTTTGATGAAACAGGAAGTAAATGAAATATGGATGGGTGGTTTTTCAACAGGTGCCAATTTAGTCACTAATTATGCTTTACAAGATGACGAAATTTCTGGGCTTTTATTATTTTCCCCCGCCTTTAAACCCAAAAGCACAACCATGATCCAATTGGCAAAATGGGTGAAAGATGTCATGCCTTGGGCCGATGCAGAATTGGAAGATAACTTTATCCGTTATAATTCATTGCCGACACATGGTGGCGCTTTATATGCAGAAACCTTCAATGTGGTGACAGATCGACTAGAAGAATATGGCGAATATCACAAACCTGTCTTCATCGCCTTAGCCGAAGATGACAGTGTTGTTGATACAGATAACATTCGACGTATCTTTGACAAGCAATTTACCCATCCAGATAGTCGCATGATATGGCTAGGTGATCCAATAAAAGCAAATCCACGCATTGATCAATTTCCCATGACATTGCCAAAACAACGCATTTCAACGGGCTCTCATATGGCCCCACTATTTAGCCCGGATAATCCCTATTACGGAACCAACGCTTCTATTCGCATTTGTGAGAATGGACAAACACCCGAACAACAAGACGCATGTTTAAGAGGTGCCAAAATCTGGTATTCTCATTATGGATATGTTGAAGATAATAAAATCCATGGGCGCCTCACCTATAATCCGTATTTCAACGAGATGATTGGCTCAATTTACGAAACCCTAGGCATTGAAGATCAGATAGCATCCCAAGACTAAAATTGAAATAGGCGCCCCCATTTATCAGATGGGTTTCTATGGCCCATTAAGCGTATTCCATGCCAGGCGATTGCCTGATTACTGCTCACCACAGGGATAGATAATTCCTTTTCCAAAGTTTCTATCACCTGAATAGATCGCATTGCCGTACAAGACAAAAACAAGGCCTCAGCCGACGGATGCAAACACGCCTTTGCCTCTTTAACAATAGCATCCGGGTCAATACGGGTGATATCTGCATCTTCCAGAACACCAAACCCCGCGATGTTCAAAATTTCCATTCCTTTTGCGGCAAAGGTTTCCCCAACCTTTCTATTAACATCCGGAATATAGGGTGTGAGCAAGGACAGTTTCTTCACATTTAATGCCTGAAATGCTTCTGTCGCCGCCGTAATCGGATTAGTCACTTTTGCATTTGGTTTTACTTTTTGGATTTCTTCACGCAATCGATCTTCCCCGATCGCTGCAGTCCCCGAAGAACAACCATAGGCAATCACATCAATCTCTTTATCAGGCAATAAGTTATAGGTCGCACGTTCCAAATCTTGTGCCATTGCAGCCAAGCTATCCTGTGTCACTTGCCCATCAAAAATAATTCGATTGGTTAGGATCGACACATCAAATTTATCCAACATCTCACGTAAATTATCTTCAATGATATGGTCAGTGGCTAAGGCAATAAGGCCCAATTTTTTGCCGCTAAAATACTCAGACTTTGGATAATCAGGATTGATTTTCGTAATTTCCATTATGTGGCTCCCACTGCACCTTCTAGAAAATATATAGACGGTTTCTTCTTTTCCAGGAAGTAAAATCACCCCCTTCACCCCTTGCAAAACAACAATATTCGCAGTATCACGCCCCTTATGACTGACATCGCATTTAAACGCCCTGACCCGATAACCAACGCCCGTAAACTTTCCATCGCGCCGATGATGGATTGGACGGACCGTTTTGACCGTTATTTCTTGCGTCTATTGTCCCGTAACATGTTGTTATACACGGAAATGGTTACCACAGGTGCGTTACTGCATGGAGATGTGGAACGTCATCTAGAATTCGATACAGCTGAACATCCAGTTGCCTGCCAATTAGGGGGACATAACCCGGATGATCTGGCCCATGCGGCCAAGCTTGTAAAAAAATATGGTTATGATGAAGTAAACCTGAATGTGGGTTGTCCATCAGATCGTGTGCAAAATGGTCGATTTGGTGCATGTTTAATGGCAGAACCGGATACGGTGGCAGATGCTGTTAAATCCATGCAGGATGCGGTTGATCTGCCTGTCACTATCAAACACCGTATAGGCATCGATGATAATGATCATTATGATTATATGCGCAACTTCGTAGAAACTGTTACCAAAGCAGGATGCGAACATTTCATCGTCCATGCCCGCGTGGCAATCTTGCAGGGATTAAGCCCCAAGGAAAACCGTGACATCCCGCCATTAAAATATGATTTTGCCTATCGTTTGAAACAGGAATTTCCAGAGCTTCATATTAGCATCAATGGTGGCATTCAGACCATTGAAGATAGTCTGGAACATCTTAATCATGTGGATGGGGTTATGATTGGACGGGCAGCTTACAACAACCCATATATGTTGGTAGAAGCAGATCACAAAATCTTTGGTGAGCCTGCTGACATACCAAGTCGACATGATGTGTTACGTCAGATGTATCCTTATGTGGAAAAAGAACTGTCCCGTGGTACACCACTCATACAAATCACACGCCATTTGTTAGGTGTCTTTGCAGGCATTCCGGGCGGACGCAAATATCGTCGCCATCTCAGCGAAAATGCCTATAAGAAAGAATCTGGACTTGAGGTATTGGAAACGGCTCTTGGTTTCGTGTCGGAAGAAGCAGCCGCACGTCATCCAGCAGCATAATTTAATCAGAATTCGCATCCAAGAGAACTTTATTCGCTGCTTGGCGGGCTAATTCATCGCAACGTTCGTTTTCAATATGGCCTGCATGGCCTTTGACCCATTTCCATTTAACATCATGGATGGAGACAGCCGCATCAAGACGTTGCCATAAATCTGCATTTTTAACCGGTTTCTTTGCAGCTGTTTTCCAGCCGTTTTTCTTCCAGTTAATAATCCATTTGGTAATGCCGTCTTTCACATAAGTACTATCTGTTGTCAGGACCACTTGCATCGGACGTTTTAGAGTTTCTAGACCTTGAATAGCCGCCATTAATTCCATGCGATTATTCGTTGTATCCAACTCACCGCCGGACAGTTCCTTTTCGGTGCCCTTCCAACGCATGATAGTCCCCCAGCCACCCGGTCCAGGGTTTCCGCTGCACGCGCCATCAGTGAAGATTTCAACAGGATTGGACATTAGCTTTCCTATTTCTCTAATCCATATTCAGTCGGACTTTTAATATGACCATGGAATTTCAAATAGCCATAATATTCCATTGGGTCTTTTGGTTTCACCAACGCACCTTCAGGATGATTTAGCCAATCATAAAGACGAGTTAATAAGAAACGCAAAGAACTGCCCCGGGCAAAAATCGGCAAGGCTTCCATTTCCGCAATCGAAAGGGCGCGCACTTTATTATAACCAGACAACATCTGTTTCGCTTTGGTAATATTGAAACTACCATCACGTTCAAAACACCACGCATTCAGACAAATCGCCAAATCATAGGCATAGAAATCTGTACAGGCGAAATAGAAATCAATGATACCGGATAATTTCTTATCCAAGAAAAATACATTATCGGTAAATAAATCCGCATGAATAACACCACGTGGCAAATCTGTCGGCCAATGATTGGAAAGATAATCAAATTCCGCTTCCAATTCTGCGGCCAACCCTTGTTTCACTTCATCCGCACGGTCTGTGCAATCATCCAAAAGATTACGCCAGCCCTCAACAGATAACGCATTATCCCGTTCCATATCAAAATCGGCGCCTGCCAAATGGAATTGTGCCATTGCCTTTCCTAATTCCGCACAATGAAAGGGCATAACCTGTTTCGGGGACATCCCATCAAGAAAACTAATCATTGCCGCCGGACGTCCACAAAGTTCCCGTAAAGCCTGTCCATTTTTATCATGAACAGGTAAGGGACAATTCACACCTTTTTCTGCTAAATGATCCATTAAGTTTAAGAAAAATGGTAAATCATCTGGATTAACGCGCTTCTCATAAAGCGTTAAAATCAAAGGCATTTTAGTTGTTTTTAGCAGATAGTTTGAATTTTCTACGCCTTCAGCGATACCTTTGGCAGACACGATTTCGCCCACATCATAATGGGTTAAAAATTCACGCAAATCTGCATCGGAAACTTCCGTATAAACAGCCATTACTTTTCCTTCTTCTTATTTAGTCTTTGAGCAGGCGGGGTAACTTAAATTCGATATTTTCTTCGGCCGTCACTTTATGGAAAACGGTTAAATCGAATTTTTCGCGACAGGCTTCAATCACTTCTTCAACCAATATTTCAGGGGCAGATGCACCAGCGGAAATCCCCAATTTATCAATACCGTCAAGCCAGCTCCAATCAATCTCAGATACTCTTTGAATAAGATAAGCTGGAATATCACCTGCTTGCTTCGCCACATCAACCAGCCGTTTGGAGTTTGATGAGTTTGGCGCGCCAATAATGAATGCCAGATCAACATCTTCCGCCACAGCTTTCATAGCGGCCTGACGATTGGTCGTCGCGTAACAAATATCTTCGCGCTTAGGCCCTTGAAGTTGTGGGAACTTCGCTTGCAAAGCCTCCAAAATATCTTTGGTTTCATCCACAGATAATGTTGTTTGCGTTGCATAAGCCAATTCTTGATCTTCTGGAAAATCTAGTTTTTCAACATCTTCGACGGTTTCAACCAATGTCATCGCACCATCATTCAATTGACCCATTGTGCCAATCACTTCAGGGTGACCTGCATGTCCAATCAAAATAATATGGCGACCTTTTTCAAAATGACGTTCCGCCCCGCGATGCACTTTTGACACCAATGGACAGGTGGCATCAAGATAGATCATCTGACGTTTTTCAGCAGCTTCTGGTACAGATTTTGGGACGCCGTGAGCAGAAAAAACGACAGGACGATCCGTTGGACATTCATCCAATTCGTCAACAAAGATCGCCCCTTTATTTTCAAGGGATTCAACAACATAGCGATTATGAACGATTTCGTGACGAACATATACAGGTGCTCCAAATTTCTTCAGAGCTTCTTCTACGATTAAAATTGCACGATCCACACCCGCGCAAAAACCGCGCGGCCCCGCCAATACAATCTCTAGTTTTTGTTTCGTCATATCCTAATCCACCAAGCTGAATCTCTTAGTATATTTATAAGGCTAGCCTTTCATTCCAAGCGGTTTTACACTATGGCTTCACATATGAAAACCGAATACATTGTTTTTAAATCAGGACAAAGAAAAAATGGAAGATAAAAACCTGATACCTGATATTCCTCAAGTTGCGCCCTATTCATTAAAAGTAGAAGAAGGTAAAACTTATTATTGGTGTGCCTGTGGTAAATCAGCCAAACAGCCTTTTTGTGATGGGGCACATAAAGGAACTGATTTTTCGCCTGTTGTCTATAAAGCAACAAAAACACGTCAGGTGTTTTTTTGTGGCTGTAAACTGACCAAGCGCCCGCCACTTTGTGACGGGGAACATGCTCGCTTAATTGACGGATAAGATTAAAATAATATGAACATGGGGCAAATACTTGACCATCTCTATAAACTAGCCGATATAGTTAAAATATCGAGATCACCCTGAACACAGGATATTCCATGTCACATTTTTTCACAAAATCTATGCGAAACATAATTTTGCTTTTAACTCTATCTGCTTTGACCGCTTGTGCAGGCCTTGGCAGAACGCAGGAAGATGTGGTTTGTCCCTCTGTACGTGTGATCAAAGATACGGATGTTCTAACACGATTTAAACCAGGACCCGGCCGCGATATCACCGATATCGAATTACAAGCAGAACTGATAAGAGCCGCAGGTGTTTGCGAAGCTTATGATGATCATGCTGATGTATTTTTAAACATTGATATACAAGCGCTTCAGGGAACAGCAAATCAATCCAATAAACAAGTTATAGATCTCATTATCGGGATCGTCGGCCCGGATGGCGAGTTGATTGCCCCAGCCCCGATTGGTCATCGTAAATTACCCCTAGATTTAACCTTCCCGCCAAATCAATCCCAAATTGTTTACAAAGAAGTAATTCGCGTAGATGTTCCATTTTCTGAAGAACAATCACCGGACGATTTTATCATTTACGTCAGCTTCGGTTTGAGCCAAGAAGAGTACAAATACAATCGAGAAAATTAATTTTTCCCAAAAAATTACTCTCTTAAGCTACTGTTCTTAAATATTTTTTTAGGCAAATAAAAAAATGCACAAAAAGCTATTGACAGGAGCACGACATTCTGTAGCTTATAAACGACAGCCCGTTGATATGTGTGGGAGAGATCAGTGGATCATGGATTAAGTTTCATGGTGACCATAGACGCCGAAGGAGCAACCGCCCCGGAATCTCTCAGGCAAAAGGACCGCATGTAGAGGGCCTTCTGGAAAGTGAACTTTTCGTAAGATTTGTTCCGCCGAAGGGGTAAGCTGATGGATGATGGTCCCCACCCTGAAATCTGCCAGTCACACTCTCAGGCTCCGATGACAGAAGGGGTTTTTAACTTTGTCCGGTTATGTTCGTCACGCAGACAAACATGCCGGTACATGATGAAAACCTTGATTTGTCGGAGACCCCTTTATGGATTCTGCATCTGATACAGATTTATTGCGCACAGCGCTTCACGATTTACACGTAGAACTTGGTGCGAAAATGGTACCATTCGCGGGCTATTCCATGCCTGTTCAATATCCTCTAGGTGTATTGAAAGAACATCTTCAAACTCGTGAAAAAGCCGGTCTCTTTGATGTATCCCATATGGGCCAATGCTGGTTGGTTGGTGAAAATCCAGCGCAAGCACTTGAAAGCCTCTGCCCTGCGGATTTACAAGGTTTGACAACAGGTCAACAACGTTACAGCCAATTCCTAAACGATGAAGGTACTATTCTGGATGATCTAATGGTGACCAAACCGGTTAATCCTGATTATTCTGATCGTTTGTATCTTGTGGTGAATGCTGCGTGCAAAGATCAAGATTATGCCCTGATGAATGAAAAGCTTGCAGGCAAAGCAGAAGTTGTTGTTATTGATCGTGCTCTTCTTGCAATCCAAGGCCCAGCAGCAGCGGAAGCGACCGCGCGCGTTCTTGGTGATGCTGTCCTCACTCAACCATTCATGACCCAAACCGAAGTTGAATTTGAAGGTGATACTTTGCTTGTTAGCCGTTCAGGTTACAGCGGCGAAGATGGTTATGAGATTTCTGTTTCAAATGAAAAAGCCGATGCATTGGCGCGCGCCCTTCTGGATCAGCCAGAAGTGGAAGCGATTGGCCTTGGCGCACGTGATAGCTTGCGTTTGGAAAGCGGCCTTTGCCTCTATGGCAACGATATTGATACAACCACTAGCCCAATTGAAGCAGCCTTGCTATGGTCTATTGGTAAATCCCGTCGTGCGGGTGGCGAAGCCGAAGGTGGTTTCCCGGGTGCTGATAAGATTTTGGCACAAATCGCCAATGGCGTAAGCCGCAAACGTGTTGGTGTCCAACCGGAAGGACGCGCACCTGCACGTGAAGGCACAATCATTACCGATATGGACGGTAATGAAATTGGTAAAATCACCTCTGGTGGTTTTGGTCCAACAACAGGCAGCCCAGTTGCAATGGGTTATGTGGCAATTGATCATGCTAAAGTTGGTACCGACATTCAATTAATGGTTCGTAATAAGGCAGTTCCTGCAAAAGTTGCAAAAATGCCTTTCATCGAACAGCGTTACTATCGTGGCTAAAGCCAACAATATTTTTATTAAGTTCTCACTTATTCAGGATTAAAGGGAGTAAATTTTATGAGCACAATTCGTTACAGTGAAGATCACGAATGGGTATCTGTAGATAACGGTGTTGCAACAATCGGCATTACAGACTTTGCTCAAAAAGCATTGGGCGACGTGGTATTCGTTGAATTGCCAGAAACTGGTGACACAGTTTCTCAAGGCGGCGAAACCGGTGTTGTTGAATCTGTAAAAGCAGCGAGTGAAATCTATGCACCAGTTTCTGGTGAAGTTGTTGAAATCAACGAAGAACTAGAAGCTAACCCAGGCTTGGTAAATGAAGATGCAGAAGGTGATGCTTGGTTCTTCAAGATCAAACTTTCTGCAGAATCCGAGCTGGAAGAACTAATGAGCGCAGACGACTACAAAAACTTCACAGAAGAGTCTGAATAAGTCGACTGATATCATAGCCCGCTGAAAACATATAACACCAGCGGGCTAAACTGAAAATTTAAAAACAAATAATGTAAGGGGCAAAATACCGCTTTTTACAAACGGGATTTTATACCCAAAACTAGCCCATCTCACGGGCGCTAATATTTGTAGGGAAAATGCGATGAGTGAAACAAGAGCAAGCTTAAGCGAATTGGAACAATGGGACGATTTTGTTGGTCGTCATATTGGTCCAAATGATGAGACTTTGAATCATATGCTGAACACAGTTGGGGTGAGCAGCTTAGAGGATTTAATTGATAAAACAGTACCGGCAGCCATCCTTAATGAGGCGCCCTTAAACCTCCCAGAAGCTCATACAGAACGCTATACGGTTTCTAAATTGCGTCGTATTTCCGAACGCAATAAAGTGTTCGTGACCATGATGGGTATGGGCTATTCAGGCACTGTAACACCACCCGTTATTTTACGTAATGTTTTGGAAGATCCAGGTTGGTATACAGCTTACACACCGTATCAGCCTGAAATCAGCCAAGGTCGTTTGGAAGCTTTGTTAAACTTCCAACAAACCGTTATTGATTTAACAGGTATGGAACTTGCCAATGCATCTCTATTGGATGAAGCAACAGCAGTTGCGGAAGCAATGGCAATGTCTCATCGTGTTTCCAAGAAAAAAGGCGCAAATGCATTTTTTCTAGATCAAGATACACATCCTCAAATCCGTGAAGTTGTTGAAACACGCGCACGCTCCATGGGTTTTGAAATTGTTGTGGGTGATCCATATGCAGACGATCTGGATACAAGTGGCTTATTTGGTATTGCCCTTCAATATCCGGGTTCAAGTGGTCAGGTTCGTGATCTACGTCCAGTGATTGAAAAGGCGGCCGCTGATAAAGTTCTAACAACAGTATCCGCAGACATTCTATCTTTGGCTATCCTCACACCGCCCGGAGAAATGGGTGCAGATATTGTTGTTGGGTCCTCTCAACGCTTTGGCGTACCGATGGGTTTTGGTGGTCCACATGCTGCTTTCATGGCAACAAAAGATGCGTTTAAACGTAACATGCCAGGTCGTTTGATTGGTGTCTCCATTGATTCCAACGGTAAACCAGCTCTACGCATGGCAATGCAAACTCGTGAACAACATATTCGTCGCGATAAAGCCACAAGTAACGTATGTACCGCACAGGCATTATTAGCGGTTATCGCTGGTTTCTATGCTATTTATCACGGCCCAGAAGGCATTAAGCGTATCGCTAACAAAGTGCATCGCATGACCACTATTTTGGCAAATGGCCTTAAAGAAATGGGTCTGAACATTGTTACAGACAGCTATTTCGATACGATCACTGTAAAAGTACGTGGACAAGCACATCGCTTGGCAGCGAAAGCACGTGAAAAAAGCATTAACGTTCGTGTTGTAGATGCCGACCATATCGGTATCTCTGTAGATGAAACAACCAAACGTCAAAATATTGAGACACTTTGGACCGTTTTCAAGTCGGATGCTTTAGATCATATTTCTATTGAAGGTCTTGATGATAGTGCAATCACAACTATACCTGCAAACCTACAACGTAAAACAGACTTCCTGACACATGAAGTATTCAATAGCTACCATTCTGAAACAGAATTATTACGCTATATTCGCTGGTTACGTGATCGTGATATTTCCTTGAACCGTGCAATGATCCCATTGGGTAGCTGCACCATGAAATTAAATGCAACATCTGAAATGTTGCCAGTGACATGGCGTAACTTCTCTCATCTGCATCCATTTGCTCCAGAGGATCAAACACAAGGTTATCAACAACTGTTTGAAGAGTTGGAATCTGCACTTTGTGAGATCACAGGTTACGATGCAATGTCCCTACAACCTAATGCGGGTTCTCAAGGTGAATATGCAGGTCTTCTATGTATTGCCAAATACCATCAAGCACGTGGTGAAGGCCATCGTGATATCTGCTTAATTCCATCTTCTGCGCATGGTACCAACCCTGCTTCAGCCGTTATGGCCGGTATGAAAGTTGTTGTAACTAAATGTGATGATGACGGTAACGTTGACGTTGACGATTTAAGAGCAAAAGCTGAACAATATTCCGATAACCTAGCTGCTTTGATGATCACATACCCATCTACCCATGGTGTGTTTGAAGAAGCTGTTCAGGAAGTATGTCAGATCATCCATGACCATGGCGGTCAGGTTTACATGGATGGTGCGAACATGAATGCGATGGTTGGCTTGGTGAAACCGGGCAAAATCGGATCTGACGTAAGTCATCTTAACTTGCATAAAACATTCTGTATCCCACATGGTGGTGGTGGTCCAGGTATGGGTCCAATCGGTGTGAAATCTCACTTGGCACCATATCTATCCGGTCATAACCAAGTGCCTGGTCTTAACCCTGCAGAGGGTGATGAAGGTACAATTGGTGCGGTTTCTGCAGCACCTTGGGGTTCCTCCAGTATTCTTCCAATCACTTGGGTTTACATCCAGGCGATGGGTGGTGCAGGCCTAACCAAAGCGACCAAAGTTGCGATTTTGAATGCCAACTATATCGCAAAACGTTTGGCGGATCATTATCCGGTTCTTTACACAGGTATTAACGGTTTTGTTGCGCATGAATGTATCGTTGATATTCGTGGCATCAAAGAAGCTTGTGGTATCGGGTCCGAAGATATTGCTAAACGTTTGATTGACTTCGGCTTCCATGCGCCAACACAATCTTTCCCTGTTGCAGATACATTGATGATTGAGCCAACAGAAAGTGAAAGCTTGGTTGAGATTGATCGCTTCTGCGATGCGATGATCCAAATCCGTAAGGAAATTGCAGATATTGAATCCGGCAAATCTGACCCAGAAAACAATGTATTGCGTAATGCACCACATACATATGGCTTGTTGATGAAGGGTGACTGGTCTCTACCATATAGCAAGAATGAAGCATTCTTCCCGGTAGACACCAAACGCGACGATAAGTTCTGGCCACCAGTAGGCCGTGTGGACAACGTATACGGCGACCGTAACTTGGTTTGCACATGTCCACCAATGGAAGCTTATATGGAAGCGGCTGAATAATTTCCTGATAATAATATAAGTGAGACTAAACTGGGCGGTGAGCAATCACCGCCCGTTTTTTCTTTGAGATTAGTTTGCCTGCTTTGATTGTTGTGCAAAGAATGAAGCTTCCTTAGGATATTCCGGTAATTCCAAGGTGAATGCTTTCGATCGGATTTTACCGCTTCTTTCTCCATAAACAATTTCGCTATCGTATTTATGCGGGATCGGATTTGCCACAAGCGGGGCGGCATCTTCCGCGACATAAGTAACAATCAGCAAGTTTCTGGATTTATCTGTTAGATTTTGCCCCGACCCATGCAGGGTATTTGCATGCATCAAGCAAATATCACCAGCATTCCCGATACAACTGACCGATTTCTCTCGGCATTCTTGTTGAATATTTGCATCGACTGCACCCGTAAATATCCCATCCTGAAAATGGGAATATAACGGACCTTTATGACTTTCAGGCACAACACGTAATGGACCATTTTTTTCCGTAACATCATCAAGGAAGAAAAGCGCTGTTATCATGTCATCATTACTATGAGGATCGAATGGAAAATCCTGATGATATTTCACAATTGTACCTGAATTAGGTAATTTCAGATTGATCTTGCTGGCCCATAATTTAATAGCAGTGCCAAATATCTTATGTGTTAATTCCAGACCTTTATTTTTTCGGACAAATTCAAGAAAAACATCTGATACTTCAATCGGCGCACCAATACGCCGTAAAGCTGGATTTTCTTTTGAATGGCTTTTTTCTTCCAGATCAAAACGTGGCCTGCCATCCAACATTTCACCATAGGGGGCAATATATTCTTTGGATTTTTCGATCCAAGTCTGTAGTTCTTTATTTAATCTTGATAAAGCTTCATCAGAAATTCCATTACGGATCATCACAAAACCGTCCTGATCAAATTCTTTCTTCAGCTTTGCTATGTCAATTTTGTCCATAATGTCTTTCCCTTATTCATTAAAATACATTCTCTAGATCGTAAAAGGAAATTACATTTGTTCAAATGAAGGTTTTTCATATTTCCATTCCCAAATGGAATGTCTAATTTTGAGCCTCCGAAATAATCCATTTTTTGAACTGTTGAACCGGCCAATTTAACTCCGTATCAATTGATGAAACCAAATAATATCCCATGCTAGTTTCTACTGACTGATCAGATACTTTACAGAGTTGACCTGCTGCGATTTTTTCCTCAACAGAATAATCCCAGCCAAGCCCCAGACCTCTGCCTGCCTCAACCGCCTGTAAAACCAAAGGATAGGAATTAAATGTCGGCCCCTGACGTTGGGGCATTTTTGACGGCTGGAACTTCTTCATCCATTTATCCCAGTTCACCCCACCAAATATCTGCACACCATCTTTTAAATGGACAAGAATATGGTTTGATAAATCATCAAGCTGAATAGACTCAAATTTTTCAAGATAAGTTGGGCTGGCAACAACATAAACAACTTCATCGACAAGCTTTTCATATGTTAATTCCGGCCATGCCCCTTCCCCAAATAATATGGCAATATCAGAACCATCTTTCTTAAAGTCTACCGGGGTATCTGAACTTATGACATTCACTTCGATATCTGGATGCAATGCATAAAACTTTTCGATCTTAGGGATAAGCCAAAAATACGAAAATGATACAGAGGCAGAAACAGTTATACGCATTTGGCCTGAACTAGGGAAATATGTTTTTAACCCCTCATTCAACTGCGTAAGGCTTTCATCCACATGATTCAAAACTACCTGACCATCTTCCGTTAACTGAATAGAACGATGCATGCGCTTAAATAATTTGGTTGATAGAAATGTTTCAAGGGCAGATATCTTTTTGCTAACTGCGCTTTGTGTAAGACATAATTCTTCCGCTGCTATGGTAAAACTATTATGTCGGGCAACTGCCTCAAAACAAACCAATAACTCCATTGGTGGAAGATGGTATTTTCTCGTTGTCACCATAAATTACTCAAATTCTCACAATCCACTTGATGAAAAACCGCCCTATTAGGCTAGCCCAACAAAACCTCCAATTTACTCTAAAGAAAAAGGCGATGAATTTCACCGCCTTTTTCTTGATGGGTTTCATTTAATGAGGCGAGGACCTGATACCTTGACTGATGCCTATCTACTACTATTTCGTAATCGACCCCATTGTAAGTAAAAATTACTGGCTCGGTTCCAATAAAACTCGGAGACAAACTTGTGATCGTATTATTCTCAACAGCCATATTTAGCGCTAGATGATTTCCACCGAACTATCATCCCCATCCACTTTCAGCATTTGGCATTCCATAAAAGTTATCGTATATTTTAAAGCGTCCAGAAAAAAGGGCAGCCCGAAGGCTGCCCTTTTCCAAATCAGATAATCTGAAACAGATTAGTCGTCTCTGCGTGGTTTACGACGCGCTTTACGAGGACGATCTTCACCGCCTTCTTCGCCTTCGCCACGTGGTTCACGTGCAGGTGGTTCAACTTCTTCACCTGTTTCCTGATCCACAACTTTCATGGAAAGTTTAACTTTACCACGATCATCAACACCCAAGCATTTAACGAATACTTCGTCACCTTCGTTACAGATGTCTGTTACTTTTTCTGTACGTGCGAATTGCAATTCAGAAATGTGAACAAGACCATCTTTGGAACCCATAAAGTTAACGAATGCACCAAAGTCAACAACCTTCACAACCTTACCTTTGTAAATTGTGCCCGGCTCTGGCTCAGCAACGATACCGTAAATCCAATCGTAAGCGCGTTTGCCTGCATCTGCATCAACAGCTGCGATTTTCACTGTACCATCTTCATCGATGTCAATTTTCACGCCTGTTTCTTCGGTGATTTCACGGATAACTTTACCGCCTGTACCGATCACGTCGCGAATTTTCTCTTTCGGGATTTGCATGGATGTGATGCGTGGTGCGTTGGAAGATACTTCCTCGCGACCCGCTGTAATCGCTTTTGCCATTTCACCAAGAATATATAGACGACCACCTTTAGCTTGACCCAAGGCTGTCTCCATAATGTCTTTGGTAATGGATGTGATTTTAATATCCATTTGAAGAGATGTAATACCGTCTTCTGTACCAGCTACTTTAAAGTCCATATCGCCTAAGTGATCTTCATCACCCAAGATATCGGACAATACAGCAACGCCGTCTTCTTCTTTGATCAAGCCCATTGCGATACCCGCACATGGCTTTTGCAAAGGAACACCCGCATCCATCATTGCCAAGGATGTACCACATACTGTCGCCATAGAGGAAGAACCGTTAGATTCTGTGATCTCGGATACAACACGTACTGTGTATGGGAAGTCTTCTTTAGCAGGCATCATTGGGTTGATTGCGCGCCAAGCCAATTTACCGTGACCAATTTCACGACGACCCGGGCTACCCATACGACCAGCTTCACCTACGGAATATGGAGGGAAGTTATAATGCAACATAAAGTGCTGACGATATTCACCTTCCAACGCGTCGATGATTTGTTCATCCTGACCTGTACCCAATGTGGTTACAACCAAGGCCTGTGTTTCACCACGTGTAAACAATGCGGAACCATGTGTACGGTCAATCACGCCAATCTGGCAATCGATTGCACGCACATCAGCCAAGCCACGACCATCGATACGGCTGCTTGTTTTAATGATGTTGCCACGAACGATGTCGGATTCAAGACCTTTGAACAATTTGCCCGCTAATTCAACATCTAGCTCTTCTTCTTCCAATTTAGCCATTGCAGCTTCTTTAACTTCTGCAATTGCCGCTTGGCGATCTTGTTTCACGATGATGCTATATGCATCGCGTAGGCCAGCTTCAGCCAACTCTGTCAAACGTGCTTTCACAGTTTCTTTTGCTGGATCTTCTTCTGGCATGTCATATGGCTCTTTTGCCGCTTCTTCTGCCAAGGAGATGATCAAGTCGATTACTGGTTGGAAGGCTGCATGACCGAAATCAACTGCTTCTAGCATTGTTTCTTCAGACAATTCCTGTGCTTCGGATTCAACCATCAACACGCCTTCTGTTGTACCTGCAACCACCAAGTCCAACTCAGATTTTTCCATGTCGGATTCAGATGGGTTCAATACCAATTCACCGTCGATACGACCAACACGTGCCGCACCAATTGGGCCAAGGAATGGCGCACCGGAAATTGTCAAAGCAGCAGATGCACCGATCATCGCAACGATATCTGGGTTTGTTTCCAAATCGTGGCTCATCACAGTTGTTACAACTTGAGTTTCGTTACGGAAACCTTCGATGAACAATGGACGGATTGGACGGTCGATCAAACGGCTTGTAAGTGTTTCTTTCTCAGATGGACGACCTTCACGTTTGAAGAAACCACCTGGAATTTTACCCGCTGCGAATGTTTTTTCTTGATAATTCACAGTGAGTGGGAAGAAGTCTTGGCCCGGTTTAGCTGCTTTTGCAAATACAGCTGTACATAGTAATTTTGTGCCACCATATGTGATCAATACCGCACCGTCAGCTTGACGTGCGATACGACCAGTTTCGATGGTCAATGTACGACCAGCCCATTCAATAGACTTTGTAACTACGTTAAACATAATTTTCCTTTTCTTAACATCAAATAGATCAGTACCCCCTATGGGTCCTGACTTTTTGAAAGAAGAAAGTGAATGAAAATTAATTCAGTCTCAGAGCCGTGTTGGCGTATCTATGTGAAATCCTTTATCAGGCCCGGTGCGCTTCATCGCCCAATCCACCTCATAATAACTGGGTGGTTGAGTGGGGGAGCGGGCCGGAACCATTCCACATAAATATGTCAACACGACCATTTTTAGGTCTTTGGGTGAACCCGAGGCTGATTTAAATCCCCTTCGCCAATCCTTCTTTCAGTTTTATCCAGCTTAGTTAAGCTGAATGGTCCATAGCTATACCAGATTTGTTACAGAAATATAGCTATAGAAATAAACAGGGCGCAGAATTTTTCTGCGCCCTGTCGAAAGCTCTTCGCTTAGCGGCGAATGCCCAATTTCGCGATAAGGTCTTTGTAACCTTGCTCGTTTTTCTTTTTCAAGTAATCAAGCAAGCTACGACGCTTACCAACCATTACAAGCAAACCACGACGAGAGTGGAAATCTTTTTTATGAGATTTCAAATGCTCTGTCAGGTTAGAAATGCGTTCTGTCAAAATCGCGATTTGTACTTCAGGAGATCCTGTATCACCAGATTTAGCTTGGTTGTCAGCGATCACTTCAGCTTTGCGTTCAGCAGTAATGGACATAATGTCTTCCTTTATACGGTATCTTGATAAACAAAAACCCGTGTCGGTTTGATCTCTCCCTTGCTGTAAGTCACTAGCGCAAGCGCCCGTTTCTTAAACAAAGCAAGGGCCGTATCACCGTCCTTCAGGTCGGCAATACGCTCCAAATCAACCTTTCGGAGAAGGGTTACAGCCTGACCATTTCGTAGTCTCAAGGCTTCACCTTCTTCTAAAGACAACGCCGGGATACCGTCCAGCGCTGCTTCTATGGGGAGTAATAGTTCCCCAAATTCCGCGGCGTTATGCGCCTTTTTTTCAAAATCTTCAAGTAAAATCGCATCTTTTTCTTCAAAAGGGCCAATTTTTGTGCGTCGCAAAGTGGTCAAATGACCAACCGTGCCCATAGCTTCCGCCAGATCACGGCCCAAAGAGCGCACATAAAACCCCTTACCACATGTCACCTCAAAGAAGGCATGATCAGCATCTATCACTTTGATTAACTTAATTTCTTTCACATAAGCTGGGCGAGATTTCATCTCAACTTCTTCTCCAGCGCGGGCCAAATCATAAGCCCGTTTTCCATCAATCTTTAGGGCAGAAAATTTTGGCGGCACTTGTTCAATATTCCCGACAAATTGCGGGATAGCAGCCAGCATTTCTTTTTCTGTTGGACGTTGGCCAGATTTGGCAACAACTTCACCTTCCAAATCGAGCGTATCGGTCACTTCCCCAAATTTCAATGTAAATTGATAGGTTTTAATCCCATCCATTACATAGGATACGGATTTGGTCGCCTCACCAAAGGCCAAAGGCAGTAATCCGGTGGCAAAAGGATCAAGTGTGCCGCCATGCCCCGCCTTTTGCGCATTTAACGCGCGACGCGCCTTGCCAACAATCGGGGTGGAGCCGATGCCTGCAGCCTTATCAATAATCACCCAGCCATGCACCGGGTTCCCCTTTTTCTTGCGGCCCATAAATTCTCGCCATTCGTATTTCGTCAATCACGTGAAGGCAGACACATAAAGGCACTATCTTTAAAACTCAAGAGTAATTTATTTGGGCTCATGCATGATATGTAACTTATTCCCATCTAGATCACGGCAATAAGCACCGTAATAGTTAGGCCTGTAGCGATACCCCGGATCACCTTCATTTTCTCCACCAAGTTCTAAAGCCAAGCGATGGAATTCTTCTACCATTTCCTTACTGGCAGCCTGGAAGGTCACCTGTGTACCATTGCCAAAAGTTGCAGGCTTCTGGTTAAAAGGTTTTGTAATCCAAAAGCAGCTGGCACCGCCATATGGTCCATAACCAATTTCTACGTCATCCGCCATAAGACGTACCATTTCGATAGTACCAAGAAGCTTGTCATAAAATTCACCCGCTTCTTTAAGATTATTGGTTCCAAGCACAACACCAAATAGCATGATCTTTCCTAACTAAATTAGAACTGTGTTTGAAATACTCATCAATCAAAAATAAATCAACCGCGATATATCCTCAAAAAATCCTTATGCAGACATCCTGAATTCAGCCGTATAATTCAAGGATAGGCGAGACAAAATTTTGGCTAGATCAACATCTGCCGGATTATTGTCCAACTCCACCATCAAGGATTTAGCACTATGTTCCAATTTTAAAAACACGTCTTCAAAAACACGGGTCATTTCTCTGGCATCACAAACATAACTTGCTGGGTCTGTTAACCCCCAATGGGAGGAGACAGGATTTCCTTGCCAAACTGGGGGTTCCAATAAAGTCGCATGATCACATACGGTAACCACCGCATCAAAAGTTGGAAAACAATCATCTTCCCAACTTTTTGAAAATAAGCCTTCAGAAGAAATCCCATGGCGATAAAGACAAGCTTCCGCCCCCATATTCACATCACCTACCGGATGGGTACCAGCACTATAGGCTGTGATTAGTCCATGTCCATAATGATTAAAAATAGCTTCGGCCAAGATACTGCGACAGCTATTACCTGTGCAGACAAAAAGAATATTCGTCACGTTACTCACTCCCAAAGAAAAATTTATTTTATGAATTAGGAGCAGCCCTTATATAAGTTATATGTAATGTATTTGTGACGATTTGGTTTTACAATTATGTCGTCGATGATAATCATTAT
>NZ_SMMC01000098.1 GCF_009711445.1 Curvivirga aplysinae
AAACTTCGGGGGAAGATATGCTTGATCAAGCAATTCAACACGATTCAAACATAAATGATATAGAACCAGAAAAGCAATTTGAGGTAACAGTTTCCAGAGGATCGCTTTTCCTTAAATTATTTATTTATGCAATTCTGACAATTGTAACTGTCGGTATTTATCGTTTCTGGGCTAAGACGAAAATACGAAAATATTTATGGGAAAATATTTCTTTTCATAATGACTCATTTGAATATCTAGGCAAAGCAACCGAACTGTTATTAGGCTTTTTGATGGCTTTGGTATTTTTAATCCCTCTAGGTTTAATTGATGCTGGCGCCAGATATGGATTAGAACTTTTTGGATCTTCAGGATTATTAATCGCATATAACGTTATATATGTAAGTGTCATTATATTTCTAATCGAATTTGCATTCTACCGCATGAGACGTTATCAGCTCACAAGAACTGCATGGCGCGGTATTAGATTTAACTTAGAAGGCTCAGCAGTGCGTTATGCCGCCAAGTCCATGCTATGGAATTTTAGCTTAGTTTTTTCATTTGGCTTAACCATGCCTTGGGTTATTGCTTGGCAAAACAAACAATACCTAAACAATACAATGTTCGGTCAAACATATTTCATCACTGCCATCAAAGCTAAAGATTTTATGAAACCATATTTTATCTTATATGCTGTTGGTCTTCTAATTTCCATTGCGTTATTCATGCAGGTATTTCCAGTATTTTCTGGTTCTTCTATAGAAAATATTGCATCTGGGGATATAGATTTTACTGGATTGGAAACAGGCAGTCTTACACTTTCCTACGGGGCGCTTTTCATATGGACAATTATTGGCCTTCTCATCCTTAACTTAATTGTTCTGAAAACAACGATTAACAAAACTTCTATTGGTGACTCTCCGTTACGTACAACATTTAGTATCAAACGATTAGTACTACTAAATTTAGCCTATATGGGCGCAACAATTCTTTTCTTCATTGTGGTTGGAATCATCCTTTCCGCTATTTGCCTTGTTGTTACCATTGGCAGCGCCGCAATGATTGAATCTTTTGACGATTTAACAGTAATAGGCAAATCCATTCCTCAAGAAACTTTTATATATCTATTTTTTGGTGCTTTTGCGCTTACCTATATCTTAACCATTATCTTTAACGCTGTATTATTTCCTGTTGCCCTTTTAAGGGAAATTTTCCGCAATACGACAGTTGAAAATAAAGAAGCATTGTTCAATACATTGGATAATCCAGTACCGACATCAAACCATGGTGAAGGATTTGCCGATGCGCTCGACGTTGGTGCATTTTAGTTTCTAGTGATGAGCAAAATTCAATTCCAAGATGGTAAATCTGCCCTATCCCGTGAAGTATTAATTCACTTCACGGGTACTTCTGTTGAAATCTTGGATAAAGATACAAGAGAACATCTTGCATCTTGGCAATATGATGAAATTAAACTCTTCCAATCAAATAAACATGCTGCGGCTTCACGCTATGTATTAAGTTATGAAAACAATACAAAAGCTAAACTCATTTTAGATAATAATCCTGAGACCTGGCAAAAAGTTTCGGAGATATGTCCCAATCTTCACAAAAGGCCAACGAAAGCCCCCGGTTGGTGGAAACCAATCGCCAAATGGGGAATCTCAGCGATTATTGCAATCATCATAATTATTAAAGTTCTGATCCCGATGGGGGCCAGAATTATCGTAAGCTATATACCGCTGGAAACGGAGAAAACACTTGGGCAAGAGCTTGAAAAATCCATCCTTGCCGATTTAGATGGTGAAGAAAAATATAAAGTCTGCACCTCTCTTGACGAAAATGTGGAATTACAATTAATCCTGGCAAAATTGGACGTTTCAAAAGAAGAAAGAAAAGATTTATCAATCAAAATCACAAGCCATTCTATACCGAATGCTATTGCCTTGCCCGGTAAGCATATATTGATTTTCGATGGCCTCTTAAAAAAGACTGATCATCCAAATGCTTTAGCTGCTGTTATTGCCCATGAATTGGCCCATGTAAAACATCGTGATGGCATGATATTAACTTTGGAAAATGTAGCATTAGCGGCTGTGATAAGCTTATTAATTGGTGATGTCTCTGGAGGTTCTGCACTCGCTATAATAGCCCAGTATTCCATGGGAGCCTCTCATAGCAGAGATGCAGAAAAAATAGCTGACCAATATGCCATTAAGCTCATGCAAAAGGCAAATTTAGACGTAAAACCCCTTGCAGATCTTCTGACAAAAATATCTTCGAAGGAGAACTTAATACCTGACTGGCTTAGCACCCATCCAATAACTAAAGAGCGTGCAAATGAAATTATCTCACAAAATACGGGCACAGAAACAATACTTTCAGAAGATCAATGGCATAATCTCATAAGTATATGCGACTAATATACAAAAACTATAGATGGAACATAATATATTACCATTTTTATGTGTTATTTTAATAAAATTACATATTGTTTCTTGACCTCATTTATTCCTTCACTAAAAATATGTGTAATTTACTTTGGGGAGTGGATGTTGTGAGCTTGGAAATTAAATCAAGCCTGTTACAAGAATTGTATGATCATTGGTTCGATCTGAATGCTGGGGCAATTCCTCAGGAAAACCTGCTTGACCCATCTTCGTTTCCCAAGAAGTTATTTCCGTTCATTTCCTTATATGAAGTCACGCAAGAACCGAGACGCTATTATGCCAAAATTGTTGGAAATGGCCTCATCCATTATGCGAATGTAGATTATAGAAATAAATACTTGGATGAACTTCCTATCTTTAACTTTCTAAGTGAAATCATTGACTGGTATGACACTTGTATTGACGCGGAAATAGCATCTGTGAAACACCTTCCTTTTAAAGCAATCAATGATGAAAACCTACCTGCCGAGCGCCTCTTTTTGCCTTATAAAAACCTGAACGGCCAAATATCAAAATTCATTGCAGCAAGTATATTGGAAGTCCATCTCAAGACACATACCTTACCCTAAATAATCTTCAAAAGTGAATATGTGTCTTTATGGCACAAGTTATGTTTCTTGACCAAGCAATCACTTTCCCTGATAACTAGCCTACTAACTACAGAAAATACATGGGTAAATGTTATGAAATGGTATGGGTTGAAAGAAAAAATTACGAATAAGGACTTCTGGCACTCACCAGAAGGATGCTTAATTATTCTAGCATCCGCCATGCCATTAGCTTTTACCACCTGGATGACATTGCTAAACAATTTCACCATTGAAAAAGCGGCTTTCACAGGTACAGAGATTGGCATCTTGCAATCTCTTCGTGAAGTGCCAGGTTTTTTGGCTTTTGCTGCTGTCTTCTTACTATTTTTTATGCGAGAGCGGACATTGGCAATCGCCTCTATGTTACTTTTAGGGGGCGGGGTTTTTGTAACAGGCTTTTTTCCGTCAGCCATGGGCCTTTATATTACCACCGTGATTATGTCTATCGGCTTTCATTATTATGAAACCATGCAAATGTCTTTGACATTACAATGGATGAGCAAGGATGAAGCGCCAAAATCCATGGGACGTCAAACAGCTGCACGATCTTTCACATCCCTTATTGCTTATGCCATGATCTGGATTGTGATGGAATTTATGGGATTGGATTATGCATGGGTTTATGCCGCCGGTGGCGGGTTATGTATTATGCTTACCCTTTATGTGGTCTTTGCTTTGCCAAACCATAAACCAGTGGAAGAGCAGCATAAAAAAATGATCTTACGAAAACGCTATTGGCTTTTCTATGCCCTTACTTTTATGGGGGGTGCACGCCGTCAGATTTTCGTGGTATTTGCGGGCTTCTTGATGGTGGAAAAATTTGGCTATGATGTCGCAACCATCACCTTACTTTATCTTGCTAACCATGTAATCAGCATGTGGTTTGCCCCAAAAGTAGGTCAATGGATCGCCAAATGGGGGGAAAGACGTGCCTTGATCGTAGAATATATTGGCTTGATCCTTGTTTTTGTGGGCTATGGCCTTACTGAATCCGCAGAAATCGCCGCAGGATTATATATTCTGGATCATCTCTTCTTTGCTTTTGCGATCGCCCAACGTAGCTATTTCCAAAAAATTGCCGATCCAAAAGACATTGCATCCACTGCCGGTGTAAGTTTCTCGATTAATCATATTGCCGCCATTGGTATCCCGGTCCTCTTCGGGTATTTCCTATGGTCTGAAAGCCCTGCCTTTGTTTTCTATGCAGGCGCGATTATGGCGGTTATTTCCCTGATTTTGGCCTTAAATGTACCTCATGACCCAAAAGAAGGAAATGAAGTCGTCATTGGACATGTGAAACCAACCCCCGTTGCAGCAGAATAATTTTTAGAATTACTACAAGTTAAATCAAGGTGTTATCGCGATTCAAGGTTAATTTTTGTGCGATTGATCTAGCGCAAAGATTTCTGCGTTTACAGCACCTATATTACGGTCAGTTTTTATGGTAATTTGTTACCGAAGAGGATTTTACAATGGCTGATGCTTTGAAACCTATTTTACTCGTACTTGCAGGCCTAGTCGTTATTTTCGTTTACGCTGCGACCTTCTTTTTTAAATTAGAAATCGGTGTTTGGGCGGGCGTATTGCTTTTACCACTTATGTCTTTGCAAATTTATATCTGGGCCAGATAACGACCCATAGAGAATATATTGAATGTAAAAAGCAGGCGGCTTGCTAAAAGCGCCTGCTTTTTTGTATTTAATACATATGGAAAAGGCAGACGAAATGTCTGCCAAATACAAATCCTATTTTTCAGGGCGTAACATACCCTTCATGGCGCGCTTACCAAGAATATGCACATGCAAGTGAGGGACTTCCTGAAATGCATCAGCCCCATGATTAGCAATCAGGCGATATCCACTTTCATTTACACCAGCAAGACGAGCTACATGGCCAACCGCTTTTACATATCCAGCCATTTCAGCATCAGATGCTTTTTCTGAAAAATCATCCCAGGAAATATAAGCACCTTTCGGGATTACCAAGACATGACAAGGGGCCTGCGGCGCAATATCGTTAAATGCCAAAGCGTAATCGTCCTCATAAACCTTGTCACAAGGGATTTCCCCACGCAATATTTTGGCGAAAATATTTTGATCATCATAGGCCATAGCCCATCTCCCTTATTTAAATATAAATCTTAGTCTTTCGGACGAGATGCTTTTTCATCAATGCCGGATATCCCCTGACGTTTTGCAAGTTCTGCAAAAACATCCTTTGGCTTCACCCCTTGATCTGCCCAAAGCACCATAAGGTGATAGAGTAAATCTGCAGATTCAGAAGTCAAAGCTTTTTGATCTCCCTTAACGGATTCAATCACCACTTCAGTCGCTTCTTCGCCAACTTTCTGGGCGATTTTTTCAATCCCTTTGGTAAACAGCTTTGCGGTATAAGAAGTTGAAGGGTCATCTCCCTTACGACTTTCAATCACTTTAAACAGCTCATCTAGAACCAATGCATTTATTGCTGATGTACTTGTTTCAGGCATATGGACCTCTTACATATCCAGATGTTTGTCATTCACAGGGCGCATATTCAGGCCAGCTGCGGCCATATGCGCTTTGGCTTCGGCAATTGTATATTCCCCGAAATGGAAAATAGACGCTGCCAGAACTGCGGAAGCATGACCCAAAGTCACCCCTTCCACTAAATGGTCCAGATTACCCACACCACCAGACGCGATAATCGGTACAGAAACCGCATCGGCAATGGCACGGTTCATTTCATTGTTAAAGCCTGCCTTGGTGCCATCACGATCCATCGACGTCACAAGCAATTCACCAGCACCCAAGGAAACCATACGCTTTGCCCATTCAATGGCATCAATACCTGTCGGATTACGACCCCCATGGGTGAAGATTTCCCATTTACCCGGCGCCACCGTTTTTGCGTCAATGGCCACAACGATACATTGAGAACCAAATTTTTCCGCCGCCACTTTTACAAAATCAGGATTATGAACCGCTGCCGTATTGATGGAGACCTTATCCGCACCCGCCAATAACAATTTACGGATATCTTCCGGTTCACGTACACCGCCCCCTACGGTCAACGGCATAAAAATCGCCTCGGCCGTACGGCTAATCACATCATACATGGTTTCACGATTGTCGGAACTGGCTGTAATATCAAGGAAGGTTAATTCATCCGCCCCAGCCGCATCGTAAATCTTAGCCTGTTCTACCGGATCACCCGCATCTTTCAAACCAACGAAATTCACGCCTTTTACAACGCGCCCATCTTTCACATCCAGACAAGGAATTACACGTGTTGTCAGCATTCCCTTAATCCTTTAACAATTTCAAGGCAGATGCGATATCAATACGTCCGTCATAAAGCGCACGACCGGAAATCACACCACTGATATTCCCTGCGGCTTTCAATGCAGATAAATCATCCAGATTAGACACGCCACCAGAGGCAATGATCGGAATGCTCACATGATCGGCTAATTTGGATGTTGCCTCTGTATTAGGGCCCTGCATCGCACCGTCACGTTCAATATCCGTATAGATAATTGCGGCAACACCTGCATCTTCGAATTTCTTTGCTAGATTAAGAGCTGTGATTTCAGTCACCTCAGCCCAACCTTCAACAGCCACAAAACCATCGCGCGCATCGATCCCAACAGCCACCTTGCCCGGTAACTCTTTACAGGCTTCAATCACTACGGATGGGTCCTTAATCGCCACTGTACCCAAAATAACGCGGCTTAGACCACGTTCTACCCAATCAACGGCCTGTGCCACAGAACGAATGCCACCGCCCAATTGAACCGGCATGGAAGAGGCTTTTAGAATACCATCAACTGCATCTGCATTCACCGGCTTGCCTTCAAAGGCACCATTGAGATCAACCACGTGAAGCCATTCAGCCCCCTCATCGGCAAAAGCCTTGGCTTGGGCTGCCGGATCATCGTTGAAAACTGTGGCAACATCCATGTCACCGCGCAACAAACGCACGCATTCGCCATCTTTTAAATCAATAGCTGGATATAAAATCATCTCTCAGTTTCCTTACAATTATGGCTTCCAGCCAAGAAAGTTCTTAATTAAGCGCAAACCAGTTTCCTGACTTTTTTCAGGATGGAATTGGGTTCCTACAATATTATCGCGCCCAATCACGGCGGTAATGGTTTGACCATAAGGTGTGGTTGCCAATAAATGATCTTTATTATCCGGCACAAAATGATAGCTATGCACGAAATAGGCATAGGCCCCATGGTCCAGATCATCTAAAACTGGATGAAGGCTTTCATCCACACCATGCAATTCATTCCATCCCATATGCGGGATTTTCAAACTAGCGTCATCTGGTTCAATAGCCTTCACATGACCCGGGATCCAATCTAACCCTTCAGTTCCACCAAATTCTTCGCCAATTGTTGCAAGCAATTGCATTCCCACACAAATTCCAAGGAAGGGACGCCCAGCTTCGATCACTGTTTTTTGTAAAGCATCTTCCATACCTTCAACAGCACGTAAACCAGCACGACAATCTGCATAGGCCCCAACACCCGGTAACACTATATGATCTGCGGCTTCCACCACTTTTGGATCCGAAGTCACAATCACTTTTTCATCGCTCATCCGTTCAAACGCTTTCGCCGCTGAACGAAGATTACCAGAGCCATAATCAATAATGGCAACAGTCATTTATCTAATTTCCTTAAACTAATATTATAAGGAACCGCCAAGGGTACCTTTGGTAGATGGAATTTCATCAGCTTTGCGCGGGTCAATTTCCCACGCCATACGCAGGGCGCGCGCGAGTGCTTTATAGATACTTTCGATGATATGATGCTGGTTTTCGCCATAGATATTTTCAACATGCAAGGTTACGCCCGCAGATTGACTAAATGCCGCAAACCATTCCTTGAACAATTCGGTGTCGAAATCCCCGATCTTGTCACGGGTAAATTTCACATTCCAGATCAAATAAGGACGGTTAGAGAAATCCAGCGCCACACGGCTTAGTGTTTCATCCATTGGCACATAGCTATGACCATAGCGGGTCAATCCTTTGCGATCACCCAGCGCTTTGCTCACCGCCTCACCGATCACATAACCTGTATCTTCAACGGTATGATGAAAATCGATATGTAAATCCCCTTGGGCCCGTAAATGCAAATCCATCAGACTATGTCGGCTAAGCTGTTCCATCATATGATCAAAAAACCCGATGCCTGTTTCAACATCATAGGTTCCTTTACCCTCTAGATTCACATTTGCAGAAATCCGGGTTTCATTTGTGTTACGCTCTACACTTGCCTGACGCATTAGTTTAAATCCTGAAATTATATTTTTACAAAATTCGTCTCCCGACAAATGATCTTTGTCGGGCAAGCTACAAATGCGCCTAAAATTCGCAAAAAACAAGGATATTCGAACATTTCAAGATGTTTTTTCACTTGTATATTCAAGTGATTACGGCGTCTTTTTCGCAGAAAAATTAAACAAATTGAATTTCTTAAAACAACTTACGAAAACTATTTAACACCAGCCATCTTTAATCTTTGAGATAACTCATCTCTCATTTTTTGGCCTTGAGGTCCAACATCAATATATAGATAGTGCCCAATAGCTTCACTGGGCGCAAAGAGTTGATAGATAAGCTTTGGCAGACTTAAAAAAATTTCGATATCACTCATGCCTGCATAAAGTGGATCTTCATATTCATTCAGGTCCAGAATAATTAATCGGTCGTTTGGTAATAACTTTTTTAATGCCTGCAAAAAATTTTCATTGATTGGGCTTCCAATTAAAACTAGATGATCAATATAAATCCCCTTCTCAATCAAAATCATCGCATCTTGCGACGCCTTTATACTGCCATAAGAATAGCCGATTAAGTTAAGTTGTTGAGTATTTCTTTTTACGGGTAATTGAATAGGGAAATGAAACCCCGAAGTCAGATGGTTAATAAAAGGTACTTGTAGACCATCCAAAATAAGATTGCCGGAAGAATAGTTTTCTGATGGAACTAATGCGGTATTCTTCAGGCCTGCCTGTTGAAGTGATTCAATCATTTGAGATAAATAACGGCCCTTCATACGAACCCCGCCATAAAAGAAGGTGCCTGTAGTTGTCGCCCCTTTCAAATATACAGGGGATGCTAGTTTCTGATTTTCCAAAAGCTCTTTTTGCCGTCCAGCTTCTGTTTCATTGTAAATATTAAAAAGTTTTAGGCTGGCGAGAAATAAAAGCACCAAACATAGTTTAAAGTCATATGGTATTTTGAAAAATCGCAGCAAAACATAACTCAAAACACTACCAAAAAGAGCCACCCCATATGTCATTAGAATACGAAAGAAACCTAACTCATATCCAATATTTGTTTTCGTCCCATATGGTATATTCTGAATGAAAATATATCCCAAATAAATCGCGAAAGGTGCAGATAGAAATATTGCCCCTAAGCATTTATCAAAGGATAGTTGTGATTTAAATTTT
>NZ_SMMC01000135.1 GCF_009711445.1 Curvivirga aplysinae
TTTAATAGTTCAACCGATTCTTTGTACATTTATGATAGGTATGTAAATGGAAACAGTTTTCGTTCTTCCCGAATTTGATCTCGCTTTTTGGGCATCCGCATTAATTATAACTGTAGCAGGAATGGTCCGTGGGTTCTCTGGGTTTGGTTCAGCCTTAATTATGGTTCCAAGTTTAGCACTTTTCTATTCACCTATTTCAGCCGTTATTTGTGTCATCATTATTGATGGATTAGGAAGCTTGCAAATGATCCCTTTTGCAATTCGTCATAGTGACAAAAAAACGGTTATACCTCTTGCTATAGCTGCGTTAATAGGTATCCCACTGGGTGCTGCGATGCTTCTTTCTATTGATGCGAGCATAATCAAAAAAGTAATGGCCGTTTTTGTTCTGATATTTGTAGTGCTAATTTTTAAGGGGTGGCAGTTAAAGGGGAATAGAACTTTTGGTACCAAGATGATTGCCGGCTTCATTAGCGGCCTTTGTAGCGGAAGTATTGGGATGGCAGGTCCCCCAGTAATTTTATATTTAATGTCCAGTGGTAGTAATCCGCAGTCATTGCGTGCAAGTATTACATTATACTTTGTGTTCACGACCATAATAGCCATGACAACTTTTGTATCCGCAGGTGTATTTGAATGGTCTTATTTAACAATCAGTGTTTTCTTCATCCCATTTTTTGTCTTTGGTGTCATATTAGGTGGTAAGTTATTTCATCTGGCAACACCTAAGATATTCAAAAACATCACACTTATACTTCTTTCTGTAGTCGGCATCAGCACCTTGATTGGAAGCTAATAAAATTCTTCCTTAATTAAGTCTTGCTTATATCCGGCGCATCAGCGAATTTTCTAAGATTGAATACTCAAAAGGAAACTATTAAATGTCGGCATTAAAATCAGTTTGTGTTTATTGCGGTGCAAGTAACAATGTCTCTGATGTATATAAAAACGCAGGTCAACAATTAGGCCAAAAACTAGCTGAACATAAATCTCGCTTAATTTATGGTGGCGGAAGTGTTGGCATTATGGGAATTGTGGCCGATGCGGTCATGGATAGTGGTGGTGAGGTTACGGGTATCATCCCAAAGTTTCTGGACGATTATGAAGTTGGTCATCAACACCTTACAGAGCTAATTATCACCGAAAATATGCATGAACGTAAAAACCTAATGGCGGAAAAAGCAGAATCTTTTGTTGTTTTACCGGGTGGTCTTGGCACATTAGAAGAGTTCTTCGAAATGGTGACATGGAAACAACTTGGTCTCCATGATAAGCCAATCGTGATCTTTAATGTTAATGGTTTTTGGGACGCTCTTGTTACTTTAATCGATCATCAAATTTCTGAAAAATTTGCGCGTGAAGAGAACCGATCCCTATTTACAGTCGCAACCACAGTAGATGAAATTATTGAACAACTTGAGACTGCGCCAACTCCTTCTGGCGAAGTTGCCTCTAAATGGACTTGATTTTTATTTGCTAATAAATCATGCTTTAACAGTCAGTTTAAACATTTGAATCAAAAAAATAAAACTCAATCGGAAAAATTAAGGTAAATGTCTGAACAACCAACACATACTAAAACTTATCGTAAACTGGTTGAAGGTACCACAATCAACAATACATCCTTATTGTCGACGGATTATCTGAATCACTTTAATGAGCTTGTTATGCTGTTAGAAATGGTCGCAGACATGCCAGACATGATGGAAGAAGTGAAACTTTGGCATCCGAAAACTTATGCGGAACATTTTGCAGATAGTGTTTTCACCCATAAAGATCTTGCGATTGCAGCATATGAACATGCACCTATTGAATTTAAAGATCCATTCGACAAAACCGTTGATGCGGTAAATAATGCAATTTTGAGCGGCCTTCCCCATCTCGAAGAAATTATTTCTCAAGGCGATCCTGAAATTATCCGTCACGAAGCAGTAAGCTTTACGCGAAACGTCCAACAACTCACCGAACGGGCGAGCGCAATCATCAATGGCGTTGTGCACGAAGAGATGGAAACACAACAAATCGTTGAAGAAGAAGATGCAGAAAAAACCGTTATGGATCAAAATGCGATTGATAGTTTATTCAATTAATTTTTTCCCAAATAGAACAAATATAAAAAAGCCGAGGTTTTCCTTGGCTTTTTTATTATCCTCACTATATTACACATAAAATTATGTTGTTTTATTTTATTGTACTTTTATTTCTTGTTATTATATAAAATCCACATCACTAATTTACTTGAGGATAAAACCGTGAGCTATTTCCCACTTTTCATGACCATGAAAGCGCGCCCTGCGCTTGTAATTGGTGGAGATGAGCTGGCAGCGCGCAAAGTACGCCTGCTAGAAAAAGCATCTGCACGCATTCATGTAATGGCAGTGGAAATGTGTTGCGAGTTACAGGAAAAAGCTGAAGCTGGTAAAATCACATGGCTTAAAGATCAAGTCCCATATGTGATTTCAAAAGAATATGCATTTGTTGTTTCTGCAACAGGTGTCGATAAGTTAGATCGAGAAATATCTGAAAAAGCGCGTATATCTAACGTACCCGTAAATGTTGTTGATCGTCCAGAACTATCCGATTTTATCTTCCCGGCGATTATTGACCGCAGCCCAGTTATGGTCGCCGTTTCCAGTGGTGGCACGGCCCCTGTGCTTGCACGTCGTATCCGCGCACAAATTGAGACTTTATTACCTACTAATATTGGTCGCCTTGCAGATTTATCTGAAAAGTTTCGTAGCGCCGTCAAAGCATTATTTCCAACCGAACGTCAACGTCGCGTATTTTGGGAGCGTTATTTTGATGGCGAAGCCGCAAGCAACTTCCTTGCTGGCAATGAAGATGATGCACAAGAAAAGCTAATGACGGCCGTTAATGATGCCTCCAATGGTAAAATTGGCGAAGGCCGTGTGTTACTTGTTGGTGCAGGTCCAGGTGATCCTGATCTTTTAACCATGCGTGCATTTCGGGCATTACAAAATGCGGACCTTATTGTGACTGATCGTTTAGTCGATGATCGCATTCTTGACTTAGCCCGCCGTGACGCAGAGCGTCTTTATGTGGGTAAAGAAAAAGGTAAACATACGGTTCATCAATCCTTGATCAACCGTGTTATCGCAAGTGCGGCACAAAAGGGACAAACTGTTGTGCGCCTTAAGGGCGGCGACCCATTTATCTTTGGTCGCGGTGGCGAAGAAATGGCTTATCTTGAAGATAAAGGGATCTCAGTCGAGATCGTACCAGGTATTACAGCTGCTACAGGTGCAGCAGCAGCGGCAAATATTCCCCTAACCCACCGTGATTTCGCCAGCAGCGTGAGCTTTATTACTGGCCATGTAAAAGACGGTGGCGAAGAACCAGATTGGGATCATTTAGCATCAAGTCGCCAAACACTAGTTTTCTATATGGGTATAGATAATGCAGGCCGCATTTCTGGTAAATTAATGCAAGCGGGATTATCCGCGGATATGCCTGCAGCAATTATTGAAAATGCAACGCGCCCAAACCAACGTGTTATCAAAGGCTCACTTGCAGGACTGGATCCAATGGTCTTAGCAAATAACATTCAGAGCCCTGCCCTGTTGGTCATCGGCGAGGTAACACGTTTTGCAAAAACAGATTTCAACAAATTCATTACAAATAACGAAGAATCTTCTGCTGCATCAAAAGCAGCTGTGTAATCAGGAGTATTAAACAAATGTCTGCGCATATCTTAACAGCTAACCACTTGATTGAAGGTGGTGTTGTTTATCTTACCGCTGATAATGAATGGAGTGGTAGCATCGCCGATGCCCGTATTGCAAATAGTGAAGAGGAACTAGCTGCAATTACAGAAGAAGGACAATTGGCATTAACCAATAACAAGGTTGTTGATCCACATACAGTGCCAGTATCTTTGGAAGGCAATTTTGCAATTCCGACACATGTAAAAGAACGTATTCGTGCCAAAGGCCCGACAATCCATCCGCAATTTGGCAAACAAGCAGAAATCCCTGCCATTGCTGAAAATATTGCCACCTATTAAGCGATTTATAGGAAAGATAATAAAATGTATCGTTATGACGAATTCGATAGCCGGTTTGTTACGCAGCGCGTAAGCCAGTTTCGTGATCAGGTAGAACGTCGCCTAGCAGGCGAACTAACAGAAGATGAATTCAAACCTTTGCGTTTGATGAATGGCCTATATTTGCAGCTTCATGCCTATATGCTGCGTGTTGCAATTCCATATGGCAGCTTTGATGCAAACCAAATGCGTAAATTGGCGCATATTGCCCGTCACTATGACAAAGGGTATGGCCATTTCACAACACGCCAAAATATTCAATATAACTGGCCAAACTTGAAAGATGTGCCAGAGATTCTTGATGAATTGGCATCTGTAGAAATGCATGCAATTCAGACAAGTGGTAACTGTATTCGTAATACGACTTCTGACCCATATGCAGGTGCGATTGCAGGCGAAGCTGTTGATCCACGTATCTATTGCGAAATTATTCGTCAATGGTCTAGCCTTCATCCTGAGTTTACCTTCTTACCTCGTAAGTTCAAAATCGCGGTAACTGCTTCTGCACATGATCGTGCTGCCATTAAGTTCCATGATATTGGATTGCTTGCTAAGCGTAATGAAGCTGGCGAATTGGGATTTGAAGTTCTTGTTGGTGGTGGTCAAGGCCGTACGCCAATGATTACGAAGCCATTACGTGAATTTGTTGCTGAGAAAGATTTGCTATCCTATTTGGAAGCAACATTGCGCGTTTATAACCTTTATGGGCGTCGCGACAATAAATATAAAGCACGTATCAAAATCTTGGTTCATGAACGTGGTATTGATGAGATTCGTGATCGTGTTGAACAAGAATGGGCACAAATCAAAGATTCTGCATTAGAAATGCCACAGGAAGAAATTGAACGTATCACAACCTATTTCCAAGGCCCTGCCCTACCAGATGCAAACTTAGATGATCGTAGCTACGAGGTTCACAAATTCGAAGATCGTGAATTTGCTCAATGGGTATCTCGTAATGTGAAAGGTCATCGTAAAGCTGGTTATGCGATTGTTGATATTTCATTGAAGAATATCGGTGAAGCACCAGGTGATATTACAGCAGATCAAATGGATGTTGTTGCTGATCTCTCAGAGAAATATGGCTTTGGCGAAATTCGTGCAACCCATGAACAAAATCTTGTATTGCCACATGTAAAAACCGAAGACCTCTATGTCCTATGGAAAAACTTGGCACAAGCAGATCTTGCAACAGGTAATATTGGCTTGATTTCTGATATGATTGCATGCCCGGGTCTGGATTATTGTGCCTTGGCGAATGCGCGAGCAATTCCAGTTGCTCAGTTGATTTCAAAGCGTTTTGAAGACATCCAACAACAACATAACATTGGCGATCTTAAATTAAAGATTTCTTGGATGTATCAATGCTTGTGGTCATCACCATGTCGGACATATCGGCATTTTAGGCGTGGATCGTAAAGGTGTTGAGAACTATCAAATCACTTTGGGTGGTAGCGCTGATGAAAATGCAGCAATAGGAACTCGCGTTGGTGCGGCTTTCTCATATGATGAAATTGTTGATGCGGTTGAAACAATCGTAAATACATATTTGGATATTCGTCAGGATGAAGATGAAACATTCCTGCAAACCTTTAACCGCGTGGGTGTAACCCCATTCAAGGAGACTCTCTATGCCACTCATTAAGAACGGTACCGAAATCGAAAATGAATGGAACTCGCTTGCTGAAGGTGAAAAATTTGATGGTCAACCAAATACATTGTTGAGCCTTCAAGAGTTTCACAACAATTATGAAACTATCAAAGATAGCAATTCAATTGTTGGTGTAGCTCTGACCGTTGATGATGAGGTTGACAGTTTGGAAGGAAAATTGGACCAAGTTGCATTGGTTACAGTTCATTTTCCAAGCTTTGCCGACGGTCGTGGTTTTTCACAAGCACGATTGGTGCGTGAACGTTTTGCCTTCACAGGTGAAATTCGTGCTGTAGGCCATATTATCCGCGACCAATACTTATATCTTGTCCGTAGCGGTGTTGATTCTGTGGATGCTGACCGCGCAACAGAAGCGGAATGGAAAGCTGCAATCGAAGAGTTTGATACATTCTATCAACCTGCGTTAAATAAGGGCACAGCAGCGTACCGTTTACGAAATAAGAAACAAGCTGCCGCTGCTTAACATGATATAATCAGAATCTTTGTCCGTCCCCCTTGAGACAAAGATCGTAAAGACTGAGGCCTTACCGATCGCACCCTACATATCGGTAAGGCTTTTTCTTTTCTATATTCTTGAGTGTGTAAATCACAAATTTCTTGTCGCTAAATCATAACTTTTTACGTTTTTTGCTTTGCAGCATTTGCACCTTTTGGAATGTCACTGTATGGTGCAGAAAAATTGAAGAGCTTTTTAACATCTCTTCTTCTACGATATAAATCCTCACTTTGAATAAGGAGCGGTTCCTACCATGTCTAAGATTAAGGTACAAAATCCGATCGTCGAACTTGACGGCGATGAAATGACACGCATCATTTGGGAATTCATTAAAGACAAATTGATTCTTCCATATCTTGATGTTGACCTTAAATATTATGATTTGGGCATCCAAAAACGTGATGAAACAGATGACCAAATTACAATTGATTCCGCAAATGCAATCAAAGAGCATGGCGTAGGCGTAAAATGTGCGACAATCACACCGGACGAAGCACGCGTAGAAGAATTCGGCCTAAAACAAATGTGGCGTAGCCCAAATGGTACCATCCGAAACATCTTGGGCGGTACTGTTTTCCGTGAACCAATTATTTGTGGCAATGTTCCACGTTTGGTTCCTGGCTGGACAAAACCAATTGTTGTGGCACGTCACGCTTTCGGTGACCAATACCGCGCGACAGACTTCAAAGTGCCGGGTGAAGGTCTATTGTCCATCACATTCTCTCCGACTGATCCAGAAGGTGAAACAATCCGTCACCAAGTCTTTAACTTTGAAGGCCCTGGTATTGCGATGGCGATGTATAACTTGGATGATTCCATCCGTGGTTTCGCACGTGCTTGTATGAATTATGGTTTAGCACGTAACGTTCCTGTTTATTTGTCTACAAAAAATACAATTTTGAAAGCATATGATGGTCGCTTTAAAGACCTCTTCCAAGAAGTTTATGAAGCAGAGTTTGAAGATACATTCAAATCCAAAGACCTATGGTATGAGCATCGTTTGATTGATGATATGGTTGCCTTCAACCTTAAATCCCATGGTGATTATGTATGGGCATGTAAGAACTATGACGGTGACGTACAGTCCGATACAGTTGCCCAAGGCTTTGGTTCTCTTGGCCTTATGACTTCTGTCTTGATGACACCAGATGGTAAGACTGTCGAAGCAGAAGCAGCACATGGTACCGTGACACGCCACTACCGCCAGCACCAAGAAGGCAAAGAAACGTCCACAAACCCAATCGCGTCAATTTTCGCTTGGACACGTGGCTTGAAATATCGTGGTAAGTTTGACAACACACCTGATGTTCAACGTTTTGCTGAGATGCTTGAGAAAGTATGTGTAGATACAGTTGAAAAAGGCTTCATGACCAAAGATTTGGCTTTGTTGGTTGGTGCAAATCAAGAATGGCTAACAACAAATCAGTTCCTAGATAAAATCGATGAGAACTTGAAAAAATCCATGGATGCTAATTGGTAATCAATTATATCTTCCAAATGATAAAAGCCCGAAGATTACTTCGGGCTTTTTCTTTATCAACTTACTGAGTGCAAAGGAAAGTAATACGCTTTCGCTTTGTCAGTGGGCAACCATTCATAAACCAATCAAAATCCCATGGATGAACATTTCTAGCTCCAATAGGGCATTCCGCTAAAGCCAATTGTTCAATTTCTTTTTTTTCTGTGGGTTCACCACTATGACACACAGATACCGCCTCATATCCATCTGGTATTTCTTTCACGTTATCACTATTCGTTATCGATGGACTATTTGCACATGCTGTAACAGTTAACAACAAGCCAAAAACAATTAACTTTTTCATTACAATAGTTCTTTCATTGCTGATTCTAATCCCCCTAGTGTAAGGGGATACATACGATCTTCCATTAACTCTCGGAGTATCTGAACAGACTGATGATACTCCCAACGTTTTTCAGGTTGAGGATTAATCCAAACCGCATTTGAAAACCGCCCTAAAAGGCGTTGTAGCCAAACCTGACCTGCTTCCTCATTCCAATGCTCCACACTGCCACCGGGATAAACAATCTCATAAGGGCTCATTGTTGCGTCCCCAACGATAACCACTTTATAATCTTCTGGATAAGTGCGTAACACATCCCATGTAGAAATTTTATCCTGCCATCTATTCTTACTATTCTTCCAAACATGTTCGTACAAGCAATTATGGAAATAAAAATATTCCATATGCTTAAATTCACTTCTGGCAGCAGAAAACAGTTCCTCGCAAACTTTAATATGGTCGTCCATCGACCCACCAACATCAAAAAAGAGAAGGACTTTCACAGAATTATGGCGTTCAGGTATCATCTTTAAATCTAACATGCCCGCATTACTAGCGGTAGACCTGATTGTATCATCCAAATCTAATTCGGTAGCAGCCCCCTGCCGTGCGAATCGACGTAAACGACGTAATGCGACTTTGATATTTCTTGTTCCAAGTTCGACATCATCGGACAAATTTTTAAATTCACGTTTATCCCAAACTTTCACAGCACGTCTATGACGTGATTCATGTTGGCCAATACGGATACCTTCAGGGTTATATCCATAAGCCCCAAATGGGGATGTTCCTGCTGTGCCAATCCATTTATTACCGCCTTGATGGCGTTTTTGCTGCTCCTCCAAACGTTTTTTCAACGTTTCCATTAATTTTTCAAAGCCGCCAAGCGCTTCAATCGCGGCTTTATCTTCTTCTGATAAATGTTTCTCAGCTAAATTCCTAAGCCATTCTTCAGGGATTTCTTGAGGATTCAGTCCTTCATCCCCCTCAAGTCCTTTAAAGACATGCGCGAAAACTTGATCAAAACGATCCAAGTATTTTTCATCCTTCACTAAAGCCGCGCGACTTAGATAATAAAAATTGTTTACGCTATAATCTGCCACGTTTTTATCCATTGCTTCCAGCAGCATTAGATATTCCTTTAAGGAAACAGGTATCCCTACCTTTCGTAAATCTTCAAACAGATTCAAAAACATATAAAGTTATCCCGAAGCCCAACATAGTATAACAAAATGATATAGCGTTAACTTTTAACAAATTACAACAACAGTCACAACTTGTACGAAATGCGAATATGAATTATTATGTATATTACAGAGGGGTAACATTATGCAGAATGCATAACTGGTTTGTGGGATCCAGATGTTAGCTTTTCGAAGCAGGACATAACAAAGCCAGAATGGACTTTGAAAGGGAAGTTTCATGAATATCAGTTCTTTAACAGAATTGGTAGATATTGCGCGGGATGATACCCCCGAAAGCCGCAATATGCTTATTTCCTCAATTAACAATATCTGCCTTGCGTCCGGACGTGAAATGTCTTCACGTGAAAAGGACTTAATTTACGACATTGTTGCACAACTTCTTCAGGCTGTTGAATTACAAGTGCGTGAAAATTTAGCCGCGTCACTTGCTGAACAACAGGATGTTCCAAAAGAACTTGTATTAGCACTTGCAAATGATGTGATTGATGTCGCCCGCCCTGTTATTTTAAAAAGTAAGATTCTTGAAGATCAAGACCTTATCCAATTAATTCTAGAAAAAGCAGAACAACATCAATTAGCAGTCAGTAGCCGCCCTGATATTTCTGAAGACGTATCAGAAACATTGGTCGAAACTCAGAATGTAGAGGTCATTACCTCCCTACTCCACAATGGCTCCGCTAATATTTATACAGAAACCATTGATAAACTTGTTGATGATTCACAAGATGTTGAAAATTATCAAGAAGCCCTGATCAAACGAAAAGAACTGCACCAAGATATGGCAAAACGCATGTATGGTTTTGTTGGGGATGCCTTAAAAGAACATCTTGAATTACGTTTCTCTGAAGAAGATATGAGTATTGAGCTCGAAGATGCTGTTGCACAAGCTGTCAACGATGCCATGGAAGAAACAAGTTTCGATGATGGCCTTGATGAAATCCTAGATCGCTTTAGTCCAAATTATACGGCAAATGCACGTGGAATGGTTGTTGCACTTCGTGACGGCGATGTTTTCAAGTTTGAAGAGTTATTCGCTGATTTCTCTGGTCTGGGGCATAGTTTCGTGACCCGTATCCTATATGATGAAGGTCCGAATTCATTAGCAATATGCTGCCGGGCTTGTGGGGTTAGTTATCAAGATTTCAGCGATATTCTTTGCCTTCTTAAAAATAACGCAAATCCACATATCTTTGCGAGCAATCCTTTATATAAAAAGACCATGGATTATTTTGAAAAAATGGACGGTGAAGGTGCAGTTAAGGTTTTGAACTCTTGGCGAGAATCTTATCCACCTGTCCATTAAGAGGGGATTTCCCCTATCTCAAATTAGATAATTTCAACACCTTTTGCTTTCATATCTTCAAGAGTAGCAGAGAGAGAGCCGCCTAAATCAATCCCTCTACATGCGCCTGAAATAAGGACAGCCTCAAAACCAGATTTAACAGCGTCCAAGGCAGAATAATACACACAAAAATCTGTCGCGAGACCACATAAGAAAACGCGATCAATGTTACGGCTTTTTAGATATCCTTCCAATCCTGTTGGAGTGACTTGATCATTTTCGAAAAATGCAGAATAAGAATCGATCGCCGATCGAAATCCTTTACGAATGATCATTTGCGCCGCATTTACGTCCAAATCTTTATGAAACGCCGCACCATGACTACCTGACACACAATGATCGGGCCATAAAACTTGCGTTCCATAGGATAACTCGATTGTTTCTAAAGGGTTTTTGCCTTCATGCTGACTGGCAAAAGAGGAATGATCGCTTGGATGCCAATCTTGTGTATATACGACTGTATCAAATTTTGACTGCAGCTCCATAATCGGCTCGACCACAGCATCTCCATCTGGCACAGCCAAGGCACCACCAGCACAAAAATCATTTTGTACATCAATTACGATAAGGGCATCAGTCGGACGAATATCCATCATTTCTACTCCAATGGTGGTATATGTAAATCTATAATCAATCGATATGATTGTGATCACATTATCAATAGCATTTCTTGCGAACTGCTATAAGATAAATATGTTGGTGCTTTATTCCAATAACAACTTAATAAATCAATCATTAAGGATCAAAAAATGTCCATTGAGGAATATAAAAATATTGGCGATCAAGCTTTTCGTCAAACAGACATTATGGGACGTGAGTTTGAAGCCACTTATGCAGGTGCACTCAGTTTTTTACGCCGGAAATACACTCGTGATTTAACTGGCGCACATGTGGCTGTCACGGGTATTCCTCTGGATCTGGCAACAACCTTTCGTCCGGGTGCGCGCTTTGGTCCTCAAGGCGTTCGCGCAGCTTCCGTCCAATTAGCGGAGTTAGATGCCTTTCCTTTTAATTTTGATCCGTTCGAACATCTAGGTGTTGTGGATTATGGGGATTGCTATTTCGATCACGGTTTTGCCAATGAAATTCCAGAAGCGATTCAACAACATATCAAAGAAATTATTGATCAAGATGTAAGTACCTTATGTATTGGTGGTGATCATTTTGTAACTTACCCAATATTGAAAGCTTATCATGAAAAGCTAGGTGAACCGATAAGTCTGGTACATTTTGATGCACATCCAGATACATGGGACGATACGAACCAACCACTAAACCATGGCACAATGTTCACACGTGCAGCGAAAGAAGGAATTGTTGATCCTTCAAAATCTGTTCAAATCGGTATTCGCACCATTTCAGATGATGTTGGCTTTAATATCCTACATGCACCTTGGGTTCATGAACATGGACCTGCAGCTGTTGTCAAACGCGTGAAAGAAATTGTCGGTGATCGACCTGCATATTTAACCTTTGATATTGATTGTCTTGATCCCGCATTTGCACCTGGTACTGGCACTCCTGTGCCGGGCGGCCTCACAAATGCACAAGCGTTCAGTATCGTGCGTGGTTTCACAGATATTAACTGGATTGGGATGGATATTGTTGAGGTTGCCCCTGCCTATGACCATGCAGAAATCACGGCGTTAAATGCCGCTACTATTGCGCATGACTATCTTTGTCTCATGGCTATGAAGCATGGTGCGAAACCAAATCCGCGCCCTGACGCAGAATAAATATAATTACAATTTATACGATATTATTGTATCCAAATTGCGTCATGACTTATAAGTGCTTCTCTGATATTATACCTAACAAGGAATAGAGTATAATTGAGGAGGAGCATCAAATGGCGGAAATATCAGCCGCACGTAGCGATTTTCCCAGAAGGGAAATGCCACGTCATATGTCATCTATCCCTGCAAGTTTTCAAGTTTATGGAGAGACGTTCGTAGGCACAATCGTCAACCTATCGATTTCGGGTGCTATGATAATGGGATGTTATTCTTTGGCCCCAAATTCACGCATCATGTTAAATATGCCTGAAATTGGACGTATTGATGCATCTGTGATGTGGAATAATGGTGAAGCTTTGGGACTTACGTTTGAAAACGAAAGTACTCGACAACAAGATGTAGAATCTGCGCTGTCTCAAACCGTAAACGGCTTACCTGCACAAACGGATCGACGTAACCAAAACCAATATGCACAACCTGCATCAATTCATTGATTTCAAAAAATTTAATCCGTTGTTTTGAGTGAGTTATATATACATTTTTTTGCGTCATTTTTGCACAATGACGCGACATAAATGCTCGGTGACGCAATCCGAACATAGCTTCTGTAAAAACTCGTATAAAAAGTGATTAAATTGGCCTGAATTCTATTCGGGTTCATCTGATATATAATAAATCAAATAGTAATTTGCAGGATCCGGTACACATGTCCGAAAACACCACACAAGATAAATCCGTTTCTTTTGTTCTGGATGGTAACGAAGTTGTTGCGAAACCAGGAGAAACAATTTGGCAAGTCGCTCAACGTTTAGGAACAGAAATCCCTCATCTATGCTATACGCCTGAACCTGGTTATAGACCAGATGGTAACTGTCGTGCTTGTATGGTTGAAGTCGAAGGTGAACGCACCCTGACAGCGTCCTGTATCCGTGAACCGCAAAACGGCATGGTTGTTAAAACCGCAAGTGAACGTGCTAAACAATCTCGTGAAATGGTTTTTGAACTTCTAATGGCGGATCAACCTGCTAAAGAAGTTGCGCATGATCCAGATTCCCGTTTCTGGAACTGGGCGACAGATATGGGTGTTGAAACCAGTCGTTTTCCAGAACGAGAAAAAGTAGCCGTAGACGACAGTCACGTTGCGATGCGTGTGAATTTGGATGCATGTATACATTGTAACCTTTGTGTACGTGCATGTCGCGAAGTGCAGGTAAACGATGTGATTGGTATGTCCGGTCGTGGACATGGTGCAACTATTACTTTTGATTTTGGCGATCCAATGGGTCAATCCACTTGTGTGGCTTGTGGCGAATGTGTGCAAGCTTGCCCAACAGGCGCGTTAATGCCAGCAACACAATTGGATGATAACCAAGTCTTCACAGGTAAAGCTGATAAAATTGTTAAATCTCTCTGCCCATTCTGTGGAGTTGGTTGTCAAACCGAAATTCACGTTAAAGACAATAAGATTCTTAAAGTTGAAGGCCGTAACGGTATCGCGAACCAGCAACGCCTATGTGTTAAAGGTCGCTTCGGCATGGATTATGCCAGCCACCCAGCCCGCCTGACAAAACCACTAATTCGTAAAGAAGGCGTTGAAAAACGCTGGGATGATGAAGTTGATCAATCAAATCCATTCACTCATTTCCGTGAAGCAACATGGGAAGAAGCGTTGGATTTGGCGGCAAAAGGCATGAAAGACGTTCATGCGGCGCAAGGACCAAAAGGCATTGCCGGTTTTGGTTCAGCTAAAGGTTCCAACGAAGAAGCATACCTCTTCCAAAAATTGATCCGCACAGCTTTTAAAACAAACAATGTGGACCATTGTACACGCCTTTGCCATGCATCATCCGTTGCAGCTTTGATGGAAGGTATTAATTCAGGTGCAGTATCCGCGCCATTCCGCGCAGCTGAAGAATCAGATGTGATCATCATGATTGGTTGTCGTCCAAACTGGAACCATCCAGTAGCTGCAAGTTATTTCAAACAAGCGGCTAAACGTGGTGCGAAACTGGTTATTATGGATCCGCGAGGCCAAAACATGGCGCGTCACGCTTGGAAACATCTGCAATTCAAACCTGGTGCTGACGTATCCATGCTAAACGCTATCATCCACACGATTATTGAAGAAGGCCTTACAAATGAGGAATTCATCAAAGATCGTGTAGATAACTATGATGCGGTTAAAGAAAAAGTAAAACAATTCTCTCCAGAAAAAATGGCGGAGATTTGCGGTATTTCTGCGGAAGAACTTCGTGAAGTTGCACGTGCCTACGCAACAGCAGACAAATCCATTATCTTTTGGGGTATGGGTGTCTCACAACATGTTCACGGTACAGATAACTCACGCTGCTTGATCACCATGGCCATGATTACAGGTCAAATTGGCCGTGAAGGTACAGGCTTGCATCCACTACGTGGTCAAAACAACGTACAAGGCGCGTCTGACATGGGCCTTATTCCAATGTTCTATCCGAACTATAAGTTCGTTGATAAAGAAGACATCCATGCGAAATACGAAAAGTTCTGGGATACAAAATTGGATGATAAACGCGGCCTAACTGTTGTTGAAACAATGAATGCAATTCATGCCGGAGAAGTTCAGACTATGTATATCATGGGTGAAAATCCAGCGATGTCTGATCCGGATGCGCATCATGCTCGTGCAGCATTAGCAAAATTGAAGCATTTGGTTGTTCAAGATATCTTCATGACTGAAACCGCCTTCCATGCGGATGTGATCCTGCCTGCAAGCGCGTTCCAAGAAAAATGGGGCACTTTCACCAATACCAACCGTGAAGTACAATTAGCACGCCCTGCTCTTGAGATGCCTGGTGAAGCAAGACAGGATTGGGAACTTATTCAGGAACTGGCCAATCGTGTTGGGCTGAATTGGACATATACACATCCGAAAGACGTCTATGCAGAGATCGTTGAAGTGATGGATAATATGAAAGGCATCACTTGGGAACGTCTCGAAAATGAAGATTCTGTGACCTATCCATGTGCACAAGAAGGTGAGCCTGGAGATGCAATTATCTTCGTTGATCAATTCCCAACAGAATCCGGTCGTGCGAAGCTTGTACCAACAGATTTGGTACCACCTGCAGAAACACCAGATGATGATTTCCCGATGGTTCTAACAACAGGTCGCTTGCTTGAACATTGGCATACAGGTGCTATGACACGTCGTTCTACCGTTCTTGATACAATTGAACCAGAAGCTGTTGTCCACATTCACCCTGCATTTATGGCGGAACAAGGTATTGAACCGGGTGATATGGTGTATGTGCATACACGTCGCGGCTCCATCCATGTGAAAGCTCGTATGGACCGTGATGTGACCAAAGGCATGCTATTTGTGCCATTCTGTTTCTCTGAGGGCCCAGCAAACTTACTTACCAATCCAAAATTGGACCCATTTGGTAAGATTCCTGAGTTCAAATATTGCGCAGCCCGCCTTGAGAAGGCACCTGCACTCGCAGCTGAGTAAACAAATGTGACAAAGTCACTAATAAAAGGCCTTCTTTGATTTATATCAAAGAAGGCCTTTTCCATTTTAACTAGTATGGTTTTCGACAGCAGAGAGACATTTCTTTTTCTGTCCTTAAATCCATCCACTTAGCCCGAAGATTTTTCTTCGGGTTATTTTTTGTCTTCTAGACATAAAAAAGAGGCTTAAAAGCCTCTTTAATTTTTAATCTTGTAACCTTTCCCAAGGCGGGACTGGGCTGAACTTCTCAACTAAGAAATCAACAAAACATCTTAGCTTTGGCGATAAATGTCGTCGCGATGGATAAACCGCATGTATTGGTATCTCAATATCACGATAAAAATCAGTTAATACACGGATTAACTTTCCATCCTCTACCTCTTTTGCAACTAAAAACTCAGCAAGACGTGCAATGCCACCACCGTTTAAAACCATATCATGAATAGATTCACCGTTATTCGCAGAGAAGTTACCCGTTGCTGTATACGGTACTTCTTCTTCACCAACTCTAAATACCCATTCATTCAATTGAGGCATTGAGAAAAAGGTTAAACAATTATGTTTTTCCAGTTCATCTGGATGTTGAGGCACACCATGTTTTTCAAGATATTCGGGTGACGCCACAATTGCCCGACGACTACGCGCAAGGAAACGGGCAACCATACTGGAATCCGCTAGCTCACCAAAACGAATAGCAGCATCGATTCCCTGTTCTACCAAATCAACGATACTATCGGTTTTAATCAACTCGATAGAAACATCAGGATAACGTTCTAAGAACTCAGGTAACAATGGGGTAATCTGATGACGTCCAAAAGCCACGCCGGTCGTAATACGAAGGCTGCCACGTGGTGTAGAATGCGATTGTGTTACAATCGATTCTGCATCTTCAATATCAGTCAGGATAGTTCGACAGCGTTCGAAAAAACTACGCCCCTCGGGTGTTAGCGACAAGCTACGTGTTGTACGGTTGATCAAGCGCACGCCCAGACGGTCTTCTAAACGTCCAATCTGTTTACTCACAGCGCTTGGCGTTAAAGACATAGCACGTGCCGCAGAAGAAAATCCGCCCTCTTCTACAACCTTTACAAAAACAGATAATTCACCAACCTTGTCCATCTCACATCACCTAAAATATCTATATATTCATTATTAA
>NZ_SMMC01000127.1 GCF_009711445.1 Curvivirga aplysinae
AAAGTAAGTAATTTAGTAGTGCTAATATTTGGTTTTTCTTCATGTAGAATCTTCGTAGAAGAATACACGATATCACCCGGCGAGAAGACAAACTTACCTCCATAAGTGGTCAGCGCATCTAATTCTCTTTGTGTTTTCGGGTTTAGCTCTGTTGCGGAATATTCATACCCTTTGACAAAAATATCCGGCTGTATTTTTAAAATATTTTCAATCGGTTCTTCATTATGATCGATAATGACGTAATCAACTATTTCCAACGCCGCAAGATTTACAGCACGTAAATCTTGCGGCACATAAGGACGCCCCTCGCCTTTATGAACATTACGATCTGACGTAATACTTACAATCAAGGTAGCACCGTGTTCTTTAGCCCAGATTAGATGTCTAATATGCCCTGGATGTACAAGATCAAAGGTACCATGACACATGACAACAATATTATCTTTTCTTGGGAACTTTCCGATAATTTCCTTTGCCTGATCACTCTCAATTATCTTATGGCTCATTTTTCCGTACATTATATTAACCTTCATCCCCAAGATATTTGAACCATTTTTGAGTAGCTTGCGAAATCGATTCCGGTGTCCATAGTGGCGCTTCTTGCCAGTAATCTATATTTTCTAAAACCTTTTTGACCCCCGCTTCAAAAGATACAGACGGCTCCCAATTAAGAAGACGTCGAATCTTTGTAATATCAGCGTAAGTGCAATCAGGCTCTCCCGGGCGCTTAGGTATATATTCTATATCCCCTTCCAAAAGTGAGACGAGTTTATTTATACTATAGCTACCATCACTACCAATATTCATTATCTCGCCACTGATGTCAGATTGAGCTGCCTTTAAAAAGCCATCGACAACATCTGTAACATAGGTAAAGTCACGCGTCTGCATCCCGTCACCAACTATGGTAAAAGGTTTATTAGATAACTTTTGTTTCAAGAAAACCCCTAAAACTGCACCATATGCACCACTTGTTCTAGAACGGGGACCATAAACATTAAAAAGCCGCATCGAAATTGCCGGTAAATTATACACTTTCTCCCAATGCATAATCATTTCCTCTGCCATCAATTTAGATAGAGCATAAGGATATTCCGGTTTTAAAGGGGCATCTTCAGGGGTAGGATAAACATCAGGAATGCCATAACAAGAAGATGAAGCAGCGTAGACTAACTTCTCGATATTCGCGTTTCGACAAGCTTCTAATAACGTAAGTGTGCCCTCAACATTCGCATGCATATATCTTGTAGGCTGCTCTATTGATGGGACAATATCCCCTAAACCTGCAAAATGAAAAACCCAGCTTACATCTGTAAAGCACGCTTTAACTTTCTCAGCGTCACAAATATCACTTTCGATAACTGTGAGCCTTTCCTGGTTTTTAAGATTTGCTAGATTTTCTGGACGTCCAGAAGAGAAGTTATCAATAACGACAACCTCATGCCCATCATTGAGCAACCTCTCAACCATATGACTACCGATAAAACCTGCACCACCGGTGACAACTGCTTTCTTTGTCATTATCTTTTTCCGTATAGAAGTTATTCTGTATCTATGTTCTTCAAGATCGCCCAGTTAACTTGTGGGACACCTCGATGCCAATTAGTTGCACTTAAATCAACACCAAGCTCTTCTTTGAAATATTTCCCCATATCCAAATATTCGCCAGTTTCAATAACTTGCATATCTACATGCTCTGCAAACAAATAATACGCATCACGTCCAAAGCGCCAATAATCCGGAGAGAGATGCCCATCAATATAAGCGAAAGGAGCTTGTAAAAATAAATATCCGCCAGGTCGTAAGATAAATTTTAGATTCTCCATCATAACAAAGGGATTTTTACAATGCTCAAGTATACTTATACATAAGATTGTATCGACAGTGTTTGCTGCCATTGGAGGCGGTGCAACTGAGAAATCTCCGATGATATCTACCGCGGAACGATGTCCCAATTTCTCAACATAATCCTGTTCTAGATCACAGATTGTCCATTTTGTAACAACCTCTCGCTCCTTCACATGATGATGCCAATAAGCTGGGGTGGACATATCCAATACATGTCCTTGGATATAGTCTCTAAATTTCCAAAGTAATTGATCATTAATCAACCCTCCAACAATTTCTGCTTCTTCGTAAGGGCCAACAAAATCTGATTCCGGATAGTATTTTTCTTTTAATTTAGCAATTAATTGCTTCGGTGTTTTTTCTTCGGTCACCACTTCTTTTTGAGGCGAAGATATAAATTTCTTCAAGTTTTGTATGAATTGCATGTTTTCAACTTTTAAAGAATAACTGGATAGACTTAATTACATGATCAATTTCTTGATCTTCCATTCCTACAAAAAGAGGCAATGTTAAAATCGTCTCCGCATAACTTTCCGTAATAGGTAACATAAATTCAATTTGTCTTTCCTGAAGAACAGGTTGTTGATGAACAGGAACTTCATAATGAACGCGAGTTTCAATACCTCTTTCCTTCAAAAACAATGCCAAGGCATCACGCTGTTCAGTTCTAATTATAAACGTATGATAAACAGCTCTTATTTCCTCTTGTTCCGATGGTACGGTAACAAAATCGCATAGGCCGTCGATATAACGTTGTGCAATAACTCGTCGCTGCTCATTCCAATCATCTAACAGTTCTAGTTTTCTTCTACATATTGCGGCTTGCAACTCATCCAGCCTGCTATTCATACCCCATGAATGACAGCCGCCTTGGGTCAAACCATGATTTCGATCCGCTATAATCGAAGCATATACTACTTCATTATTCGTAGTAATAATCCCACCATCGCCGAAAGCATTTAATGTCTTATTGGGATGTAAACTGAAACATCCTACATCACCTAAGCTACCGACAAACCTCCCTTTATAAGTAGCACCAACAGCCTGAGCACAATCTTCAATAACATAAAGAGAATGTCTACTTGCAACATCAAGTATTGGATCTAAGTCCGCAGGTGTGCCAGTAAGATGCACAGCTATTATAGCTTTTGTTTTATCCGTTATCGCGCCTTCAATTAATGTCGGGTTCATATTGAAATCTACACCAATATCAACAAAAACAGCTTTTGCTCCCACTAGCTCAATGCATGAAACCGAAGCTAAGAAAGAATTTGAGACAGTAATTACTTCATCTCCAACGCCTATACCAAGCGCTCTTAATGCTAAAATTAGTGCATCGGTTCCATTTCCGACGCCAATTGCTTTTGTTGCTCCGATATAAGTCGCAAATTCTTTTTCAAACGCTGATACCTCAGGTCCTAAAATAAATTGTCCTCTTGAGATAACCTTTCTGGTAATTTCCAGAAAATCTTCCATATAAGCTTCATGTGCGCGATTGATATCAGCAAGTGGAATAATTGCAGTGTTAGCATTACTCATTGCAAATCAAGTTCCTGCATACGTTTTATATTCGAATATAAAGAATTATCTTGAATATCACCGAATTCATCCGCTTTGAAAGCTTGACACAGATCCCTAACAGCATCGCCTATATCATATTGCGGAAAGAATCCAAGTTCTGCATTAATCTTCTCAGAAGAAATATGATAAGATCGAACGTCGTCAGAGGATGTTCTGACAATTTCAATATCCTCTTCCCTCGGAAACTCTTCTGCAACAACTTCGCGTACAATAGTAGCAATATCGATCATCTTGTGATTCTGATATCCAGCATTCCATATTTTACCCGACACTTTTTCTGCAGGCTGTTTTAATAACAGTGAATATAAGGAAATCATATCTTTGATATGCAAATTAGGTCTTTTCTGACTACCACCAAAGACCGTGATTTTTCTATTATTCACTGCATGGCTGGTCAAAATATTCACACTTAGGTCAAAACGCTGGCGCGTGGAATATCCACAAACTGTAGCGGGCCGAATAATAACTGGGCAGAAATCTTTGTCCTTATATTTTAATAGGATAGGCTCACACAAACCTTTATACTTATTATAGTCAGTAATCGGTAATAAGGGATGATCTTCGGTCACGTTATCAGCATCACTCACCCCATAAACACTGGCAGATGAAGCATAGATAAACATCTTCACTCCGGCGTCTTTACTCAATTCAACCAATGGCTCAAACGCATCAAAATTAATGGCCTTACTTAAGGCAGGGTTTAACTCAAAACTGGGATCATTCGAAACACAGGCAAGATGAATTACTTTATCAACCTTCTCTAATGAGGTTTTCAATAATTCCTGATCACGCAGATCACCTTTAATCTCTATCAAATTCGGATGATCACGCACACTTTCTAAGGAGGCATCTCCATATAAATACAAGTCTAAAACTTTTACATTATAGCCCTGTTCTAGCAAATTCATAGTCAACATAGACCCAACATAACCGGCGCCACCCGTTATCAAAACTGTTTCATCTGCCATGACAAATCCCCACATATTTAAAGTGTATATTCTGACGCGACAGCATCTTGATAAAACATGTTTACCGTTTCTTTAGAGAATGGAAGTAAATCCTTCCCAATCAGAGGTAATTTCTTCAATAAGTCTGGTGTCAAAGTAATAATATGACAACCGATATCATGAGCTTGAATTAAATTAAATATTTCACGAGGACTCGCCCATATAAGTCGATTATTTTGGCTCGTTTTGATGATCTCCACCGCCTCTTTCATAATAGACAATGGATCAATACCTGTATCCGCAATCCGTCCTGCAAAGACCGATATATAACCATCGACACAATCTGTCATAGCATCAGATACATGTTGAATTTGATCTATGGTAAAAACAGCAGTGACATTAACTTTGACTCCTTGTCGAGCCAATCGATATATAACGTCATAACTTGGATCACCTTTTTTATTACTAACAGGTATCTTCACATTCACATTATCGCCCCAGTTAGCAATTTTGAGAGCTTGGCGTTCCATTTCATCAAAATCATCAGCTAGAACCTCAAAAGAAATCGGTTTGTTAACTGCCCATTTCAAAGCTTCTTTTGCAAATTCTTCATAATTATGTACGCCGGCATTTCTCATCAATGTCGGATTAGTCGTGAAACCTTTGATATGGCTAGAATTAGCATAATGCTTTATATCTTCGATATTCGCACCGTCTGCAAATATTTGTGTTCTTAAATGATCCACCATCATCTTATTCAATATTCCGTCGTTCAAAACTTTCCAACCTATGAATCAACTGATTCCCATTTTGTTTTTTCTACTTTAAGCGCCGGATGACTAACAAGTAAATGCCAAACAAGCGCTGTCATACCTTCAGTGTGAGGTGTAACATGGGTTGGATTAACTGTCGGAATAATCACACAATGATCGGATACCTGAGCTGAAAAACCACCGTCTCGGCCAACTATAGAAAAGAGTGTCCCTCCTTTTTCCTTTCCATAAGAAAGCGCGTTAATGATATTAACGGATACGGATTTCTCTTTATTGCCACCACCTACAGAAAAAATAAGAATTCCATCTTTTTCATTAAATCTGGATCCTTTTAACCATTCAGAAAAACTACTTTCCCAACCTTCATCATTAATACGTGCCGTCAACTCAGAAACATTGTCTGTAGGTGCATATGCTTCAAATCTACATATCTTTCGAAAATCATTTACTGCATGCCCTGCATGCCCTGCTGAACCACCAACACCAATAATAAATAATCGCCCGTTTTTTGAACGTAACTGTTGTAGACCTATGGCCATATGTTCAATAGCATCGATGTCAATTTTTTCGAGAATATCTTTGCTCTCGTTTATGAAAGCTTGCGAAAAGTTCATTATCTATATTCCATCATTGAGTAAAAAACATCAGATATGATTAATATGAGTATCTGCAGGCATAGTTTCAGGATCAATACTCAACCCCTCTAAAATGCTGCTGTCTTTTTGCATAAAGTCACTCAATATCCGATTATAAGGATCATTTTTACAACCAGAAACGCACTTCATAACATCAATTTTTTGAACAAGATCAGGCATATTTTGTTGCCAAAACTCCGTGAAATCAGTCTCATGTTTTATAGGGCCGATAGACCATTTCATAGCCCCATCATCTTCTCTTTCCTCTTTATCCTTGTTAACACAAATAAAGACTCTTAGATCAGCCGCCGTTTTATTCTCAGATTTAACATCAATATCAAGATAAGACGACAACCAAACCCCACCACATTTTTGATAAGCTTCACCAGTATTCGTTCTATCAGGCCCCCAAGCAAGCTTAAATTGGTTATACTTACCATGGATACGAAAACTTGCATCTTCTAGGGCTTGGGCCTGTTCCAAACTTTCTTTTATGTCATCCAGTGTCATCGCTGTCATACGTTCCTTACGAATATACCAAGGCACATATTTCGGTTTATATGCGAGATAATCCACACCCAAATCTTTTGCTAATTTAGCTGCAGGTAGAATTTCCTGAACATTTTTATCATCAACAGTGAATTGTAATCCAATGGTAGGTTCTGTCTTCCCCATCGCATTACGTCGTTCCACTAAGTTTCGTATATTTTCAATGATGGTTGGAAACTGACCTTTAGCTCCACGCACGTAACTATGAGTTCTCTCAGTTGCAGCGTCTAATGAGATTCGTACAAATTTAAAATGATCTAAAACTGCAGATGCAATATCCTGAGGTTCCAAATCAATTCCTTGTCTTCGAATACCGTCTTGCAGTGTATACCCATTAGTATAACTGCCAATATCAAGATTGAGGTCTTCCTTCATATATTTAATCAAAGGAACCAAATGCGGGTACAACATAGGCTCGCCTGATCCCACTAAACTCACTGATTTAAGACCTAGATTATCCTTTGAATAATAGGGATGATCTGTATATTCGCTACCGAAATTTGTCGCCGCTTTCAACGTATTCTTCAAAGTATCAAGAGAAGCAGTAAACATAATATTCGGGTTAAATCTATATCCACCCGCATAACATCCTTTACATGCTTGATCACAATAGGTCACTAATCCAAGAGTAAAATGGGCAGGATAAGAAAAACCAAACTCCTTCAAATGCATGACGCGCGCCATATGACTGCGCAACTTCTCCGAATAACTTAAATATGAAACTTCTTTTTTCAAAGACATTGAAGGATCTGGATATGGTTTATTCATCTGGCATTCCCGGCAATCTACTATATAGTATTATGATTATGCGCAAATAGTCGTATAATTTACATCAATTTTTTAAACAATCCTATTCACTTAACTGATTTTCTTGCCACAAGCAAAAATTCAATTGAATTATTTTTCTCCAACACATGGAACTTTTAAAAAATTCAAACACAACATAATGAAACCAAAGGTGTTATATATTGCAAAAGAAACATATCTGGATAACAGGAGCTGCTGGATTTCTAGGAGGACATACGGGGTATCTTTTCGCAAATAACGGATGGGCAGTTTCCAGCATCGATATTGCACCAGTAACACATAACCAATTTTCTTCTTTTGCGTCTATTAACAACGTCTTAGATAGAAGAACTCTTGATCACCTCCTTACGCTCTCTAAACCAGATTGCATCTTCCATGCTGCAGGTAGCGGAGCCGTGGGAGATTCCATAGCAAATCCTGACTTAGATTTCCATAACTCTGTAACCAATACACAAATGATACTTGATTTTATACGTGAAAAGTCACCAGAGACCTTGTTTGTCCTCCCATCCAGTGCTGGTGTCTACGGGGCCTCTGACCAGCAACCACTATCAGAAAATCACCCCTTAAACCCAGTGTCTCCATATGGTAAACATAAAGCTATGGCCGAAGAGGTTTGCAGGAAGGCTAGTGAAATTCACAAGACCCAAACAGTCGTCATTAGATTCTTCTCTCTATATGGTCCGCGTTTGTTCAAACAATTATTGTGGGATGTAGGATGTAAGGCGTTAAAATCAAATAAAGAAATTCAGCTCTTCGGCACCGGACAAGAAACACGTGATATGCTCTACGTTGAAGACGCGACCTCAATAATCAAGACACTTGTGGAACAGAAAAATCCCGGACATATTTTAGTGAATGGCGGCACAGGGTATGCTCTGTCAGTCAAAGATATTGCTTCGGGATTATTGAAAGCTTTGGGTTTAGACCTAGCTATCACGTTCAACAATGAAGTTCGCCCTGGAGACCCGGCTCATTATCAAGCCGATCTAACATATGCTCGTAAATTAGGTTACACACCCCAAACGAAATTTTCAGACGGTATTCAACATTACGCGAAATGGTTCCAACAAGTTAAACAACTCGAACACTAATTTCTACTAAACATCAACAACACCTGGATTCCAGAAACTTATTTTTGACTTTTTACTTGCTCGTTTATCCACTTGAAGCTTTGCTCTAGTCCCGCACGTAAGCACATTGACGGCTTCCAGTTCAAATCTTTCTCTATAAGGGTATTATCTGAGGTTCTACCTCGCACTCCAAGCGGTCCTTCTATATGCCGCAATTCAATTTCCTTACCTGCAATCTGCATTATATAGCGTGCTAACGTATTGATACTCACTATTTCATCTGAGCCAATGTTATATGGGCCAGATAATCCAGAACGAAGCAACCTAGTCATCCCGTCAAGACATTCACTGATATACAAAAATGATCTTGTTTGTTCGCCATCGCCCCATATTTCTATACTACCCCCGTCCGGCGCCTGCGCAATTTTGCGACAAAGGGCCGCAGGAGCTTTTTCTTTTCCGCCATCCCAAGTACCATATGGACCAAAGATATTGTGAAATCTTGCAACACTACATGACATATCATAATTTCGATTATAGCTTAAATATAGACGTTCACTGAAAAGCTTTTCCCATCCATATTCACTATCAGGTGCAGCAGGATATGCACTATCCTCCGAACATAGAGGATTTTCCGGATCCATCTGGTTATATTCCGGATATATACAAGCAGAAGACGAATAGAATACATGTTTAATTCCTTGTAAGCGACATGCTTCAAGAACATTCAAATTGATAATCGCGGAATTATGCATAATCGCAGCGTCATTTTCGCCAGTAAAAATATAACCTGCACCTCCCATGTCTGCTGCCAGCTGGTATACTTCATCAAATTTCTGATCAATGATTTCTCTTACCTCACTTGCATCACGCAAATCAGTTATTTCAAAAACATCTGCATCTGTTTCTTGAAATTCAGGATATTTTAGATCGACTCCTTTCACCCAAAAACCTTCAGATTTCAATCTATGGACCAAATGGTGCCCAATGAATCCTCCTGCGCCCAATACTAATGCTTGTTTTTGTGCCATGTAATATGTCCTTATGTGTGTCGCTAACGCATCACTAAAGCGTCAAAATATAGTCTAGGCCTTCCACCCAACCTTTCGCGGATAGCTCCTTATGAATGATATGTGCACTGCTTGAGGCGATCAAAATAAAATCATTCACGCCTTTTTCGTAGGAAGCGTCACAAAAACCCTCTACCGAATTGCCACGCAATGAAAGCTCATGCCTCAAATATTGTCCCCTTACACCATTACCCCTTATAATAATATTTTTCTTATCTTTATAAGTTGTTAGGTATAAGGATAGATGATCTATTAATTGATCAATAACTTTTTTCATATCACCATGAGTTGCGGTTCTAAATTGATCAATAGAGAGTAAACTGGCACCATTAGATGGGCCATCAATAACAGAAGTTTTACGAAGCAAACTTTTTTCATTTTTCGTAACTTGCACCTCACTTAGTTCACATGAGGCTTCCCCCCAATTGACATGATTATAAATATAATAGTCTTTTACTTGATACATATGCACATGCAAATTAAACAGATCCATCAAAGAAGGATGCTTCACTGTTTCTTGATGATGAGTTTGAAAGGTATTTGCTTCCACACTTTTTCCGTGGCTATGGTCAATATGGAAATGTAAAAACTCATCGCCCAAACTTATTTCAGTTAAACCTGCGTGAAAAGCTGTAAGACCAAGAAGAGCATCAATATGTAAAGGATAGCATACGACTTCACTATATCCCGTTAATTTGGCCCAATCCTCGCGATGTAACAAATGAAAGTCTCCACAAGCGCGAAAATGCAAATTTGGCGGCAATTTCCCCATACTATCAGGCGATGTCTTAGTGTTTTTTTCATTACGAATACTCCCAGCCCCACCATCAGCATAATTGACCTCCAAAATATGATCATACGCTTTATCAAGGATTTCAGCGACGCCTTGCTCTTCCAAAACCTCTCTACGAATATCAACTCTGTTGGACCGATAAAGACAGCCCGGTTTCAAATACGGTCCTGTTATATAGTTAAATAACGTTTCAGATAACAAAACATCTATGTTTGTTGCTAAAATGAACTTGCCAGATGCTCTTCTAATTCCAACGTTTTTACCAATCATCTGGTGTAATAGTAGCGGAGATTGTTCTTGATACTTCGCGTGGATATCATAAGGAACCGTTATTATACGAATATTTACATACTGATGTTTCTTAGGAAAGTTGAACTGCTGCTGGAAGGAAGCTCGTTCCTTAGGTGGATTCCATTCTACAATTATAAGTTCGACATAACGCTTAATTTTTGCAGAAAGATAAAGAATAGTATCGATAAATGCCTGCGTTCGCTGGGCCATGTCTTCCACATGATCGTCATTACGTGACACAACAACAATACTTAAAACAGGTCCCGCCTCAGCATCACATAATAATCGTGTATATGCCGCGTCATCTATATCATTAGACAAAAGTAAATCTGGTTTCATTTGAACGTTCAAACGAGATTCAGCAGAGAAGATATCTTGATAAAGCTGTTTTGTAGGAAGTAGTACTCCATCAAAATCAACAGATCTTTCTAACGCCTTCGCGACATATGCTTCAGGCCAAAGTAGGGCATCAAAATTATTACTCATATGATATAGCTCTAGATATCATTTCACATCTAATTAAAAAAATCATTCAAATACTGATATCCATTGCCTTCCAATTCTTCTTGAATTTCAGCAGCAAAACTGGACCCGATCACAACATATGGAAGCTTCTTTAGATTATCCAACTCATTTAAACTACTGGCAATTATAGGAATTCCTAAAATAAGATTTCCTTTCTTATTTGGATCTTTATCTATGAAACCAGTAATTTGCACATTATGACGCTTGAATAATTGACATGCCATTTTGCCAAATGCTCCCCCGCCCCAGATTAAGATAGGCCGATCTTGTTCTTGCGCAATTGAAACGCGTGATAATAAATCTCGACTAATAAAATCCTGAATGGCATGAATAGAACGATTAACCGGATCATCTATAAACCCTTCCGTCATGAATGATAAAAAGTCATTGAGTTCTTGAAAATTGAAGTCAGCTGGCAATGTATTCGGAGAATAAGCCTTCAGCTTGTGTAAAAGACCACGTAAACAATCAGCGATTTCGATAATATTTACTTTTTCAACATCCACACATAACTGCGCGATTACCGCTTTAACATGCTTATACTCATCCAATTTATATTTTTTGTTTTGCTGCTCCAAACAAGCTTCATTGATGACTTTAAGCACTCCGTCTTCGATAACGTGACTACATGCTTCTTTAAGATGCATTGAACAATTTTGAGCTATCTTTCGGTTATAAGATGCTTCATCCCCTTGTGTAATTTGCAACCATCCTGTTGAGGTTGAAGCATACCCATGTATTGGATGGTAAAGATCCATATCCATAGATGCATCAATGATTTTTGCACCTTCCGTATGTGCTTTCCATAATAGCCAATTATCCCATTGCATCCGACCAATGGCAAAAGGCATCAAATCTGTTAACGTATTCTGATCAAAGAAAAAAAGATCAATTGCAGTTTCCACATCCCATGTTGCAAACTGATCCACAATCTCAAATAGTTTATCTTTCCAATATACCTCTTGATCAAAAAGTGGTTCTTGCAAAGGGATATTCTGTCGGCGAGCTGTCATCAAGACAGCATCATTAGTGGAAAGGTTTTCTATTAATCTTTCAACCGCAATCTGAAAACGATCTGTCAAAATGATATCTGCATTCAAATATGCAAAATAACGTGTATCACCATAATGCTTTGCAGAATCAAACAAAGAGTTGATCAAGGGTGTGCCTTTTTCATTCCGATCAACATGCTTAACATGCTTTGCCCCAATTAAAGCGGCGATTTCAGCAACGCCATCTTCATCTCCAAATAAGATAATAGGATAGCCTAAAGCTTGCCAACTTCTTAAAGCATTGGTCTGCATGACACCTGTGGCGCCCGAAAAAGGCTTACACGTCGCAAAAAGTGTAACCTGTTTATCAGAGGTAAGCATTCAGGAACTATCCTTGGCCTAAATAGAAAATAGATACATTATCCAATTGTTTATCCAAAGGTACAATACGCCAAGGGTCAATAATTATACGCGCTTTATCTTGATCAGATTCCAAATATTCCTGAAGATTTCTAAACTCTGCCCAAGGAGTCATAATAATAATGATATCTGCATCAATAATCGTAGATTCCAATGTCTCAGAAATGCATATATTTTCAGGTAATATTGACTTTGCTTCTGAATTCGCCATTGGGTCAAATCCAGTGATATTGATATACTCAGGTAATAATTCCTGCATCAATAAAATAGACTGGCTATTCTCTATTACAGCTGTATCCTGCTTATATGCCAATCCTAAAATTGCAATATGATCATCTTTTTTAGAAAGGCCATCTACGATCCCTTTAAGCCGTTTAATTTGATGTATATTTAGACGATCTGTTGCTTCCGCTATGTCACAAGACACATGCAATTTACGTCCTAAAGCAATCAACGCTTGGTTATCTCTTGGAAAGCACGGGCCTGCATATCCAATAGCCCCTTTAAGATATTTTATACCAATGCGACTATCTGCACCAATCGCATTGGTTACGACGTCTACATCCGCCCCTGGCAATTTTTCGCACATTTCCGCTAACATATTTGCATATGAAATCTTAGTAGTGACATAAGTGTTAATCGCAATTTTTGTTAATTCAGCGTTAATGAAGCTCATTCTTTTTATCATTGCTGATTTTTGACAGATGGAAAGATATATATTTTCTATCATCTGCCCTGCCACCGCATCAGATTCTCCAATCAGAATAAGGTCTGGATACAACATATTCTGGATAATATTCCCCAGAGCGATAAACTCCGGATGGTAACATAAACCAAAATCTTTTCCTAAAACCTTTCCTGAAACATCCTGAATAACTGCCGAGATCTCCCCATCCATTGATCCAGGCATCACTGTACTGGTAATAACAACAAGATGATATGTAGGTTTGTTTTTTAATACTTTCCCAATTTCGCTTAAAGCGGAAAGTAAATGTTCATTAGAAAACTGACCATCTGGTTGGCTCGGAGTAGGCAAAATTACAAAACTAATATCACTATTTGTAATTGCATCTTCATAAGAAGTAGTCGCCCGTATTTGATCCCCAAACTTATCAATATATTTTTGTAAATCAGGTTCAGTTACCGGAGCCATTTTCTTATTCAGCTGTTCAACCAAATAGGGTTCTTTGTCTAATCCAATTACTTGATATCCACCACTAGCGAATACAGCTGCCATTGGCGAGCCAAGTTTTCCTAGCCCAATAACAGAAATTTTGGGTTGCTTCGAATTTGTCATCAAACTCACTTACAAAATTTGTAGTTGAATGGAATATATATGCTTGATTTCGTTTGACAAGAATAGGTTTAAATAATCTAACTCTTAAGATAAACAGAAACGATACATTATGATAAGGGATATGGTGTCTTCTCCTCATACGCAACTGATTACGATTGTAATAATCGCTAGAGATGCAGAACAAACAATTGCGCGTGCCTTGCGTTCCGTTCTTACCGAAGGATGTGACTACCCTATTTTATTGGTTGATGATTCCGTAAAGGGAACAACAGCGTCTATTGCAAATGAAATTGCTGGATCTTCTTTGAAAATCGTTCAACCTATACAACATATCGGCGCAGGAAATGCCCGCCAAACTGCACTTGCCCATATTGATACGCCTTTTGCGCTCTGGTTAGATGCTGATGATGAATTATATCCTGGAGCATTAGCACAAACAGAACATACATTTCGAAATTCTTCTCCAGATATTATTATCACAGGTGCAGATCTATATGATAGTGATAGCGGGCAGTTTATAAAAACTCTTCCTATTCCCGATTTTATGTTTTCCCAATATGGACCTGCTCTTCTTTTAGAACGCAACTGGTGTCCCTCTCTTCAAATCGGTTTCAAGACCGAGTTCGCCCGATCGGTTTCTTATGACACTGCTTTTCTTGCATGTGAAGACTACGATTTTGTATTGCAAGCTCTATGTCATCAGGCGGTTTTTGATATCCAAAATAGGATCGGCATTAAATATTTTGCTCATGCTAATTCTCTCTCCAGAGATTTAAACAAAACCAAAAATTTTACTCGACAGGCGCAAAAGAAGATAACTAGTGCTGATATAGAAAATATCATGAAACATTATGCAGTACCTGTCCTCTTCCGCAACTGGATACAAGCATCACGCCATGTCTCCATGGGAGAATATGAAGCTGTCCATTCTTATTGCAAAACATTACTAAGTGAAAAAGACATCTTCCCACCTTATGGACAAACTTTGTCATGGCTTGCTCATTACATAAAAGCGACCAGTTATTTTTCCGATAACAAATGGAAAATGTCTCTAAATCACCTGAATGAAGCTTATAACGTTTCAGACCTAAGTTGTGATTTAGCAAATAATCTTGCTGTTTGCTCTTACAATCTCGGCAATCATGACGAAGCAAAAAAATATTTATCTTTGGCGCTTGCATTAAATCCCGAATATATGGATGCAATAAGGAACCTATCTTTGATAGAAAATCAGACAAATATT
>NZ_SMMC01000140.1 GCF_009711445.1 Curvivirga aplysinae
TTTTTGTTATTAGTGTTAGTATTTCAAAAGCAGATAGTTTTGTTCTTGGTTTGCAAGGTTATGATCCGCAGATTTCATCCTATCAGGAAAGTGTTGTGGAACTCGCCCTTCGACATATACCGGGGGAACATAGTTTTAAAATTAAGCGTTTCAATGTACCCCAAGATCGCATTTTCAGATTCTTGGAAGATGAAAAATCGGAAATTGATTTCAGTATCGGGGGGTATTCCCGTGATAAGGAACAGCGTTTTTTGCAGTTGGATATCCCGATATCTAGAGGGATATTAGGGTATCGTATCTTTGCAATTCGTGATGATAGCAAAGAGATGTTTGATTCCATAGATAGTTTAGAAGACCTCAAAGGACAGGTTGTCGTAGGGTCTGGTATCGGATGGCCTGACACTGAGATTTTTAAAGCAAATGGCTTTCGGGTTGAAGCCGCAAGTTATCGGAATTTATGGTTGATGCTTTCCAAGGGGCGATATGATGCGTTTAATCGCGGTATTGGCGAAGCTTATTTGGAGATTAACAATTATGCGGATTTATTACCCAACCTAACTGTCGAAGATAGTTTGATGGTTCATTATCCCTACGGTCAGTTTTTTTATTTTAAAAAATCGGCTCAGGAAAAACATGATCTTTTGATGCAGGGAATTCAGACAGCCTATGAAAAGGGTGCTTATATGGAATTGTTTAATTCACATCCTCAAATCAAGCAGGTATTCGAGGTTGTTAAGCCAACAGACCGGAAAAACTTTGAAATGATTAATCCAGAAATATCAGATCGTATCAAAGCTATTCCGGCTAAATATTGGCATAAATTTTAAAGACTATTTATCGAAATAAAAATCACCGTAAGCGTCTTTGATAGCTTTTAGTTTGGCTGGCATAAAATTGCCAGGCTCGTTCCATACAATTTTATTGCGCGTAGCGAGCAAATAACATTCCTTATTTTCACTTGCCTGTTTACATTTCGCCAAAGCAACAAATCTGTTGTTAGTGGTTGATGAATATCCGTGTTTTCCATCTACTGTGACATAAAAATCGATCTCTCTTCCGAATTGATCGGCGAAGTTGGCTAGTTTCTGAGCCACATAATTTGATAACTGAATTGGGCCTTTGCCCTTAATATCGGAGATATCACGACTAGATTTTTTTGTTATTTTTCCATCATAGAAATAATCACCATATGTTTGAAAAACTATTTCCGACTGGAATGGCATAAAATTGCCAACGTTTTTCCAATGAATGCTATGTTTCGTAGCTAATAAACCGCATTCAGAACCGCTATCCCTCTCACAGGCTGCGATATTTTGGTTTCTGAGCCCTGCGCGACAGTTTGTATCTTTGCAATAATAATATACGGAATAATAACCAAGCGTATCAATGTAAAATTCCGAGGCACTTTTGTCTTCTAAAAATTTTACAAAATGACTAGCTGCACCGTTTGATAAAAGCAACGGTCGATCTTGAATATATGAGGCTGTCTGACAGGCTGAAATTGTAAAAACAGCGATAACGAATAGTGATAGTTTAATTAGGACTGATTTCATATTCTTCCCCTTTTTTAAATACTTGAGAACTAAGAAGGGAATTCGTGGGATAAATCAATCAATTTCATTAAGTTTGTATTTCATATTAAGTGCGTTGGTTAATCCTGACTTCTTTAATTTATGGATGGCTTGTTTGAAAATACCGAGCATCTCCGGAGAGGTGGATTTGGAAACGATCATCCATAATGGAACTGTAATGATTGGTTTTCCGATAATTGGTTTCTTTTTTAAAACACCGGAATTATATAACCATTTTGCGGCATGTTTGGAGGTGTACCAAGCTTGCACCCGGTTACCATTCAACATTCTTGCGCTGGCATGGCTATTATTATTTGGGGTGAGAATTTCATCAAAACCTAATTCACGTAACTGATCTTCAATTCTGCTCGCGCGATAAACAGCAATTGAGTCCAGTTTTTTGGCTTCTTCAATCGTATTAATCGCAGGTCCGATTGTTGTGACAAATGACCATGATACATCTGTGGTGTTATCCACCCAATGAAATAGATCTTCCCGATAGGGAGTGCGTGCCATTTGTAGCATAACAACATTCGGCGTACTCTTTGCCAATTTATAGGCTCTTGCCCAAGGGAGAATTTTCGGGGATGGACGGATGTCCAGACCTTTGGATTGCAACTCATCAATCAATGCATAGCTTAAATCAACCAACATGCCAGCATCTTCATTTTTCATCCGCATAATCAGTGGTGGAATTTCTGACAAGAAAATCTGTGGTCTGTGGATATGGCCTGCTGTATGGTCGGCGTGACTGATTGCCCCACTCATACAGAATAGAAAAAAGCTTATTATACCCACGGTAATATTATAATACCGCAATGCTTGCCCCCTGTAATAATTCGCTTTATTGACAGGGGATCATAAAGTATCACAAAATTCATGCAAGAATTGTTTTTAATGTATTTGATAGATTACATCTGCAAATCGTGCATCACCCGGGGTTAGAAGGTCGCAGCTTGCCACATGTACAGAATGTAAGGGACCGTCAATATTTTCTTCCCAGAAATCTATGAATTTATGTATTTCTGGATATTCTGGAAGAAGGTCATAAGTTTGCCAGATAAAGCTTTGTAGGATGGTTGGATGGTCCGGCATATGATAAAGGAATTCCGCAGTTGCTAGACGATAGCCTTTGAGTTGTAATTCTAACTCGGATGGCGCCGATTGTATGGAGTTACTGGTAGGGGCTTTTGGTTGATTTGGACCTGTCATAGGCATTCTCCCTATTTATTTTTAATGTAACCAGTATAAAACATTTTCAAAATATTTCATAACATTTTCAATGAATTAGCACTGTATATCGGAGAGTGCTGACAAAATTTTTCAGAATCACTTGAAAAGGAGGATAGGAAATATTATCTGTTTTTCGGTCGCTTTTGTTAGCAGCCTCGCTTTGAGAGTGCTAATGGAGGTTACAAGGGAAGATAAACTTCCCGAAATTTGAACAGGGTGTTTGTTCATTTTGGAAGGACACCCGTAACCTTTGTCTTATTATATGAGAGGGTTTATCTGATGGCATTCAGACCTTTACATGATCGTGTTCTTGTTCGTCGCGTAGACGCAGAAGAAAAAACAGCTGGCGGCATTATTTTGCCAGACTCAGCACAAGAGAAACCAATGCAAGGTGAAGTTGTTGCAGCAGGCAACGGCGTACGTGGCGATGACGGTGAATTCCGTGCGTTGGACGTAAAAGCTGGTGATTCTGTATTATTCGGCAAATGGTCCGGTACAGAAATCAAATTGGATGGCGAAGAATTCTTGATCATGAAAGAAAGCGACATCTTGGGTGTATTGTCTTAATTGGGACAATACACTTTAAAGAGACGTTTATTTTTATAAGCCTTATTTAAATACACTGCCTGAAAGGGGTATATTCCATGGCTAAAGAAGTTAAATTTTCAACCGAAGCTCGCACTAAGATGCTTGAAGGTGTTGATGTTCTAGCAAACGCAGTAAAAGTTACATTGGGTCCAAAAGGCCGTAACGTTGTTCTAGACAAATCTTTCGGTGCACCACGCATCACAAAAGACGGTGTTTCCGTAGCTAAAGAAATCGAATTGGAAGATAAATTCCAAAACATGGGCGCACAAATGGTGCGTGAAGTTGCTTCCAAAACAAACGACCTTGCTGGTGACGGTACAACAACCGCAACAGTTTTGGCTCAAGCAATCATCCGTGAAGGCGCAAAAGCTGTTGCCGCTGGTCTAAACCCAATGGACTTGAAGCGCGGCATCGATGCTGCTGCTGATTCTGTTGTTGGTGACTTGTTGGCACGCGCTAAGAAAATCACTTCCAACGAAGAAATTGCACAAGTTGGCACAATCTCCGCTAACGGTGATGCAGAAGTTGGTGAAATGCTAGCTGAAGCAATGCAAAAAGTTGGCAACGAAGGCGTTATCTCTGTTGAAGAAGCAAAAGGCTTGGAAACAGAATTGGACGTTGTAGAAGGTATGCAGTTCGATCGCGGATACCTATCTCCTTACTTCGTAACAGACAGCGAAAAAATGAAAGCTGTTTTGGAAGAGCCATTGATCTTGTTGCACGAGAAGAAATTGTCTTCTCTACAACCAATGCTTCCAATCTTGGAATCTGCAGTTCAATCTTCCCGTCCATTGTTGATCATCGCTGAAGACATCGAAGGCGAAGCATTGGCAACATTGGTTGTGAACAAACTACGTGGTGGTTTGAAAATTGCTGCTGTTAAAGCACCTGGTTTCGGTGACCGTCGTAAAGCTATGTTGGAAGATATCGCGATCCTAACAGGCGGCGAAGTTATTTCCGAAGATACAGGCATGAAGCTTGAAAACGTAACAATCGATATGTTGGGTACAGCGAAACGCGTTGAAATCTCTAAAGAAGAGACAACAATCGTTGATGGTGCTGGTGAAGCTGATGCGATCCAAGCTCGTGTTGGTCAAATCCGTGCATTGGCTGAAGAAAGCACATCTGATTATGACCGTGAAAAATTGCAAGAGCGTTTGGCTAAATTAGCTGGCGGTGTTGCGGTTGTTAAAGTTGGTGGTGCAACAGAGATCGAAGTTAAAGAACGTAAAGACCGCGTTGATGATGCATTAAACGCAACACGCGCTGCTGTTGAAGAAGGCATTGTTGCTGGCGGCGGTACAGCTTTGTTATACGCTACTAAGAAATTGGACGCTGTTAAAGTTGACAATAATGACCAAAAAGTTGGTGTAGACATCGTTCGTCGTGCATTGGAAGCACCTGTTCGTCAAATCGCAGAAAACGCAGGTGTTGACGGTGCTGTTGTTGCTGGCAAATTGTTGGAAGGCGACGAAGCAATTGGTTACAACGCACAAACAGGCGAATATACAGACCTGATTGCTGGCGGTGTTATCGATCCGGTTAAAGTTGTACGTACTGCATTGCAAGACGCTGCATCTGTTGCTTCCTTGTTGATCACAACAGAAGCTATGGTTGCTGATAAGCCTGAAGAAGGCGGCGCTGGCGGTATGCCTCCAATGCCAGGTGGCATGGGCGGCATGGGTGGCATGGGCGGCATGATGTAATTCAGCCAAGCCCAGAGCATTGCTCGACAGCTTATGAAATAGAAGGCGGCCTCAGAGAATTCTGAGGCCGCTTTTTTTTGCTATCATTTCTTACTCAAAAATTTTCACTGCTTCCTTACTTAAAAGCGGTTCGTGAGCTAATTGCTCAGAGAAGCTTTACAAAATTTATGTTTTCGCCTTATTCTAGATTATGGATTGGCGAAACGATCATTGGTCGTTTCTTATTATTAATGCAAAACTGACTTTAACTTCCCGGTGTCATTTCGGGGAGAGGAGGGGGGGAACCCTCCATAAGAATTGTGAGGTGAAAAATGACTTTATCTAGAAAAGTGATCTTGATAGCTGTGCTCAATGCATTGGCACTTTTGCTGCTGTTAGTTTCTTTTACCCTATATCAGAACTCTCAAGATGATGTTGCAACGACTTACGCAAATCAGCATGCATCTTATTTGCTAGCTGACGAGTTAAGACAAAGCTCGGACGATTTAACGCGTTTGGGTAGAACATATGTGGTCACTGGGGATGAAAAATACGAAAAGCAATATTTTGATATATTAGATATCCGGAATGGGCTGAAGCCTAGACCAGAGAGCTACCATAGAATTTACTGGGATTTATATACTGTTGGTATGCAAAAGCCACGACCAGACACAATAAGCATTTCCCTAAATGAGCTAATGAAACAAGCCGGCTTTACCGATGAGGAATTTGCTTTGTTAAAAGAAGCTGCTGACAATTCAGATGGACTTGTCGGATTGGAAGTGAAAGCGATGAATGCTGTTAAGGGCGTATTCATTGATGAAAATGGCGAATATACTATTAAGGGTGAACCTGATTTCAAACTTGCAAGAACGCTTTTGCATTCTGAGGAATACCACAAGTATAAGTCAAATATTGTTCGTCCGTTGGATAAGTTTTTTGAGGTGTTGGAAAAGCGAACATCATCGGCCATTGAGACTGCACAAGTAAGTGCCTCGAATATGTTGAAGTTTGCTATGATCTCAATTGCAGGAATTGTAGTGATTATCGCCTACACTTTATGGATCTTACGTTTTCAGGCGGTCGCCGCATTTCTTAGAATGTCAGCTGTAATGCAAGCATTGTCGAAAGGTAGAAGCGATGTTGAGGTGATTGGGACAGAAAGAGAGGATGAAATTGGCCAAATGGCAAATGCGGTCCAGTATTTTAAAGAAGCCAGTATCAAGCTTGAAAAAGTTCGTCTTGAAGAGGAGGAGAATAGGGCTAATTCCGAGATGGAGCGGAAAACTCAAATGGATGCATTAGCCAATCAGTTGCAGAATACTATTGGAACTGTTGTAAAAGATGTTCTTGAATCTTCTCAGGAAATGAAAACCACAGCAGATGGAATGCAATCCTCAATTGAGCATGCAATCAGTCAATCGGCTGTTGTTTCAGATACATCTGCACAAACAGCTCAAAATGTAGAAACAGTTGCTTCTGCGACGACCCAACTTTCAGCATCAATCAATGAAATTAGTCGTCAGGTTGCTAGTTCTACGGAGATTGCAAATCAAGCAGTTACCAAGGCTGATAAGACACATGAAAGCATTCAAGGATTAGTAGATGCTGCGACGAAAATTGGTGAAGTGGTTAATTTAATTACTGCCATTGCAGAACAGACAAATCTACTTGCACTGAATGCAACCATTGAAGCCGCTCGGGCTGGTGATGCTGGAAAAGGGTTTGCTGTTGTTGCCAGTGAAGTGAAGAGCCTAGCAAATCAAACCGCAAAAGCTACAGATGAAATTGGCGCTCAAATTGCTGACCTGCAATATTCAACTAAAGAAGCTTCAGTGGCTGTCGAAGCAATTGCCAGCATTATTTCAAATATAAACGAAATTACCACGGGGGTTGCATCGGCAGTTGCAGAACAGGAAGCATCTACAAATGAAATCGCAAATAATGTGCAGCTTGCTTCAAGTGGTACACAAAATGTGTCAGTTGCAATTTCGAAGGTAAATGATGTGACAGAGCAATCTGGTAGTGAGGCAATCGTGATTTCCAATCATGCGCAAATGTTTAATTCTAAAGTCGCGAAGCTGGAACAAGAAGTAAATGATTTCCTGCATCACGTGCGTACTGCCTAATTCTAGGTTTTTTAGTTAACAATGAAAAAACAGGTGATCTTTGTTTAGGTCACCTGTTTATAATTGGAGGGGGATGCATATTAACTTAAGATAGTTGTATTCTCTTCTACATCTTTCTTCATGCGTTCTTCGATTTTCTTATCGACCTCTAGTTTTTCTTCCTGACTGAGGGCTGCATATTCCTCAGGTGTCATGCCAAGTTCACGTAGAAGGTCTTCAAAATAGCGTTCTTCTGGTGTTTTCTGCATATAATCAAGGAACCAATTGCGTGCAGAAGCTTCGTTGCTTTCCTCTGCGTCTTCATCAGCACCGTCTTCAGTTTCAGAACCTGCAGCTGCAGTCTTTTGATTGAAATCTAATGGTTTACCATTGGCATTGATGACTAAATTGCCTTCGTCATCGAGGTCAAGGGTGATTTTTTCATTAAATTGAGAGGCAGAACCCGTTTTTGCTATCTGTTGGAAAGCATTAAAATGACTTGCCATCGCCGCGAGTGAATTCAACTCATTCTTTAGACCCGGTGAAGAAGATAGTGCATTCATAAATTCTTCTTTATAGGGATAATCCTGTGGTAGTTGAATTTGACCCTGATTATCATAACTGATCTGGGAGGGGCTTTCTGGAATATTATTAGCTTTTAAAAGCTGTTGCAGGCGTTCTTCGGTATGTTGGCGGATTGCTTGCATATTGCTTTTATTCGGCATCAAAATAGGAAAGTCATCGATATTGATTGGGCCGTTATGAGTTTTGGGCGTAAAATACTCATCTAGATTAACAGTTATCTTGCCATGACTGGTTTCCATGACGGCGGATGCATTAGGTTTAATATTGGATGTCTCTTCTTGTCCAATTTGGGAGGCATTAAACAGTGTTTCTGCTTCTTGGCTCTTTTGAGTTGAATTTACCTGCTGGGATGAGTTTAGTATGTCATTATTGCCGACTGTGTAACTATTGCCCTGTGGTTGAGACGTTTGGGAGGAGGATTTTACCACCTCTGTAACGGGTTGCACTTTTTGCTTCGACGCTTCATCGGTTGATCTATATACCTCATTTCGTTGAGTTAAATAGCTATAGAGTGAGTTATCATTGCTTGAAACATACATGATTTTGCCAATCCCATTTATCGATATGCATATCCTATGAGTTTATTAAGCAATTTTCGTTCCAGTTTTTATTGTATAAGTTGTGGAAATAGCCGTGATTTTTGCATTTCTGGTCGATTTTAGAATTGAGGCTAAGGCATAAATGATCATACTAGGCTTGTTTCTCAGGGCGGGGTGAAATTCCCCACCGGCGGTAACTTGAAAAGAGGAGTTTTCAAGAAGCCCGCGAGCGCTTCCTTTAACAAGGGAAGGTCCAGCAGATCTGGTGTAATTCCAGAGCCGACGGTCATAGTCCGGATGGAAGAGAAAAAAGTAAGGGGACCTATCTGCATCTAGATAAGGACGCCTTACTATATGACGCCCTGTTTTCTGTAATTGGCAACATGATAAGGAAGAAAGCCATGTCCGAAAACAAGTCTGAAAGTGTTTATAAAATTGCTTTTATCCAAGCTAAATGGTTTAGCGACATTGTGGGGGAAGCCCGCAAATCATTCCAAATTAAAATCGATGAATTAACCGATGATAATGCGTCTGTGGATGTGTTTGATGTGCCGGGTGCTTATGAAGCGCCATTATTGGCAAAGAAACTGGCAAAGACAGGCAAATACGAAGCTATTGTTGTTGCCGCACTTGTAACCGACGGCGGTATCTATCGCCATGAATTTGTCGCCGATGCTGTGATTTCCGGCATGATGCAAGTACAACTTGAAACCGAAGTGCCTGTCTTAAGTGTTTCCCTGACCCCGCATCATTATCATGGTCAGGACCATCATGATTATTTCTTTGCCCATTTCACCAAAAAAGGCAAAGAAGCCGCAGATGCTGCATATATGACCATCAACAATATGCGGTCTTTAGGTTAAAGAAATCGGCTCCTTCGGGAGCCGTTTTTGTTTTGATATCAGAATATTGTTGATATCTAGATTGGGCTAGATTTTAATAACGTGAAAGTAGAAATAAATTATGGGGGAAATCAATGAAAACACATGGAAGTTGCTTATGTAAGGCAGTGGAATTTTCATTTGAGGTGAAGGATAAACATTTTGATGCCTGCCATTGCTCCGTCTGTCGGGGATGGGGTGGCGGTCCTTCCTTTACCGTAGAGGTCGCAGGTGAACTTGAATTGAAAGGGGAGGAAAATATATCCCTTTATGAATCAAGTGACTGGGCCGAGCGCGGATTTTGCAAGAAATGTGGGACAAACCTGTTCTACCGCCTTAAGGACAAATCCCATAATTACTGTAATTTCAATTTAGGTACCCTTCAGGGGCATGAAGAGTTTGAATTTAGAACTCAAATTTTTACAGATTCAAAGCCCGATAATTACAGTTTCGCTAACCAAACCAAAGAAATGACGGAACAAGAAGTTCTTGAAAGTTTTGGTGCAGGTTAGTTGAACTATCCCATAAATCGTTTCAAAAAACTGTTTTATGATCGAGTGGTTTTCTGAAGATATTTCTGGCACATACAAAAATATGACGCTTACTGGCTTGCAGTTTTCTGGTCATGCCCTTAAATAAGGGACGACGTGATCTGCGCTGACGCGTGAATTCATACAACTATCCCGGGGGCTATAACTTTTCCTTAGGGAACTGCCTCTGGTCGGATCGTGGTCCGGCTACCGTGGTGCCCACCTGACTTGTCAGGCTCCGGAGGATTTTAAAATGGACACGGCAGAGGTGGACACGTCACGATTATTTTTAAAGGCATCTATGAAAACGCCTTTATAAGGATATTGAATATGTCTTTGCCATTAGCAGAAGTTAAACAAGCAGCCCGCAAAGCGGCTTCCAAAATTCGTAAAGAAGTTGCCGCACAATATGATGGTTCTGCCTCTCTCAAGATATTTGTACAATTACAAGAAGCTGGCTTGTTTAAAGATGGTCTTGTGATTTCCGGTTTTTTACCAATCGGTTCAGAAATTGATACGCGTCCGATTTTGGAAAAATGCCGTGAGCTCGGTATGGTTATTTCTTTGCCATGCGTAGAAGCTGTTGATGCGCCTTTGACTTTCCGTAAATGGCATCCCGATGATGAATTGGTGAAAGAAAGCTTTGGGACTATGGCACCTGCACCAAGCGCAGAAGAAGTGCAGCCCGATATTATTCTATCCCCGATGTTAGCATTTGACCGCGAAGGTTTCCGTCTGGGCTATGGCGGTGGTTTTTATGATCGCTCCCTTGAAAAATTACGTAAGGTAAAATCTGCTGTGGCAATTGGTGTTGCTTATGCAGGACAGGAAATTGACGCAGTGCCGCATGATCATTTAGATCAACCATTGGATATGGTAGTCACGGAAAAGGAAGTGATACGACCATGAGATTTCTGTTTCTAGGGGATATTGTCGGCAAGGCGGGTCGTCGTGCTGTTCAGGATTATTTGCCGGATTTACGTGACGAATTAAAACTGGATTTCGTTGTGGCGAATGGCGAAAATGCGGCCCACGGATTTGGTTTAACAGAAAGCACTGCAAACGATTTGTTTGATGCAGGTGTAGATTCTATCACATCTGGCAATCATGCATGGGATAAGATCGAAGTCATTGGTTTGATGGAACGTGATGACCGTATCATTCGCCCGGCCAATTTTGCCGAAGGATCACCGGGCAAGGGCGGGGCGGTTTATCAAACATCATCTGGTCATTCGATCCTAGTGATTAATGTGATGGGTCGTTTGTTTATGGAACCTCTTGATAATCCATGGGAAGCCCTAGATCGTTTATTGCCACCGGGCTTGCCGGGGGATTATGGTCTGGATGCAGTTTTGGTGGATTTCCATGCCGAAGCCACTTCTGAAAAATATACTTGCGGTCATTATTGTGATGGACGTGCCAGCCTTGTCGTTGGTACACATACGCATGTGCCAACGGGGGATGCGCAAATCCTTGAAAATGGAACCGGGTATCAAACCGATGCTGGCATGTGTGGGGATTATGATTCCATTATAGGTATGGGCAAGGACGAATGTCTGGCGCGTAACACAGGGACAATCCCCAAACCACGTCTTTCTCCTGCTGAAGGGGATGGCACTTTATGTGGCGTATTTGTGGAAACAGATCCAAAAACTGGTTTGGCTTCGCGCTGTGAATCGGTTCGTGTTGGGCCGCGTTTGCATCGTGCTGTTCCTATCGTGGACTAGAAAATACTAAGTTCTATAGTGTTTTTCACGTAGCTCATCGGTTAGGTAATTTAATCGATGAATATGCATGCTATCATTAGGCTGGATAACATAGTTAACTGTCGCGATATCTGTATTTCCATGATCTTTGTCTTTAAGGCGGTCAAAAATCAGGCGGTCGCCCGACTTGCGGTTGATATCACCGTCTATGTAATATGACCATAGCCCAAGGATTGCATCGGTTTTCAATTTGTTGAGCATCAGGCAATTTGCATCGACAAATCCACCAAAGCCTTTCGCATAAGTTCCTTTTCCAGGGCCCACGGATTCATAGGTATCACGGCATATAGGAGCATGACTTTCATGATGTATGTAATTTCGATGGGTGAACGCCCATGGATGATGCCCAATCACGGATTTTAGGGCGTGAATATGATCGGCTTCCCACCAATTGTCATCGTCTAGATAAGTAAGGTAGGAGCTGTTTGCAAGAAAGCTTAATACGGTACGTAAAGAACCGCCGTCATAGGCAAGATGAATGCCGCCATGTCTTTCACTGGTTGAATAACCGGGGTGAAGGATTGTGACAGCGACGTGATCGGGGATATCGTTTAAGAAGTGGTTAAGTTTTTCAAAATCTTCTGGGGTCGTCTGATCAACACCTATCAGAATTTGTATACGATTAACTTTCTCTTGTGTAAAAACTGAGTTGATTGATCTGTATAAATCAGGCCGCAAAATCGTAGGTATAATAACTGCAGCATCAAAAGCAGTTTGAAGATCACTTAATTTACTGATTGTTTGCATGAAATAGCCCCTGTCTGAGACAGATTTTAAATGGGCGCGTATTGATCTTGCAATAAAAAAGCTAAAAATGGGGTGACAAATGGCTGGTATTTAGTAAAACAGCCACAGTGAATTTGTGCGCGAGTCTTTGTCTTGCGACGTTTATGAAGAATTTTAAGTAAGGTGAGGATCGAACCTATGGCAGGTCATTCCAAGTTTAAGAATATTATGCATCGCAAAGGCGCACAGGATAAGAAGCGCGCAGGTCTATTTGCGAAATTGTCCAAAGAGATCATGATCGCAGCGAAAATGGGCGGAGATGATCCGGATTCCAATGCACGTTTGCGTTTGGCAATTGCAACAGCACGTTCCAACTCTATGCCTAAAGACAATATCCAACGTGCAGTACAAAAAGGTGCTGGCGGTGGCGAAGCGGATTTGATGGAAGAAATTCGCTATGAAGGTTATGGCCCAGGCGGTATTGCTGTCTTGGTGGATGTCATGACAGATAACCGTAATCGTTCTGCGGCTGATGTGCGTGCAGCTTTCAGTAAAGCTGGCGGTAACTTGGGGGAAACAGGTTCTGTATCCTTTATGTTTGACCGCGTTGGTGAGATTGTATTCCCGGCGGAAGTTGCAGATGAAGACACCATGTTTGAAGAAGCTTTAGAAGCTGGCGCAGATGAAGTTGTAACAGGTGACGAAGAACATGAAATTCTTTGCCAACCAGAAGATTTACACGAAGTTGCAGGTGTGTTGGGTGAGAAATTCGGCGATCCAAAAGCTTGTAAGCTTTCTTGGAAACCACAAAACCTTGTCCCTGTAGAAGCTGCTGATAAAGCTGAAAGCTTGTTGAAATTCATGGATGTATTGGATGATTTGGATGACGTACAAAACGTAACAGCAAATTTCGATATTTCTGATGAAATTATGGAAAAGCTGGCTGCGAGCTAACGAATCCTATATCGGATAAAGGGCAGCTTGCAGATGCGAGCTGCCCTTTTTGATTCTTAAGGTTTTTTAGAGGTTTCTATGCCAACCAGAATTATCGGTTTTGATCCGGGATTGCGCAACACGGGGTGGGGCGTCATCGACATGGAAGGTAACCACATCACCTATGTGGATAGCGGGACCGCGCGTCCGCCGACCGATTGGACCATGGCGGACCGCTTGAAAGCTTTACATGACATGTTGATGATGGTGTTGGAACGATATGATCCACAGGAAGCTGCGGTGGAAGAAACCTTCCTTAATAAAAACCCGGGTACCACATTGAAGCTCGGTCATGCCCGTGGTGTTGTGCTTGTATCGCCAGCCCTTTACGGTCTTCCGGTGGCGGAATATTCTGCAAAATCTGTAAAGCAAGCTGTGGTAGGCACGGGGGCAGCCACAAAGGATCAGATTGGCGTGATGGTACGAACCCTTTTACCGGGTTGTAATCCACGCAGCGAAGATGCCGCCGATGCTTTAGCGGTTGCAATCTGTCATGGGCATAATCGTACCCATCATACAATCACTCAAAAAGCCCTAAAAAGATAAAATAAGGGAAATATTATATCTTCCTCACTTGTTAGATTTTGATTACCACTAAAAAGTTTCTTTAAACTGATTAAGGCTTTCGGCTTTTTCATCAACCAGCTTTGAAATAGCGATATCTAGTTCAGTTCGTGCTTTTTGTAATATCTTGATGCGGTTTTCTGCATCGGTTTCAAAAGATGGATAATTCACAATCTCGTCTAAATGCTGAACAGCGCGCAAAGCCATTTGTCGGGTATATTCTGCTTCGACAATTGCAGGATCATCCACTTGTTTTAAGGCATGAAAAGCAGTGAAGTCATCACTGTCTTTGGCAGCAAAGCTATAACCATTGACCAAGGTGATACGTTCGCCTGCAGATTTGAGGCCGGCTGCTTTATGCACGACATAGTTTCCTTGCATACATAGCGCATAGCCTGCGCCAGGAAAAACTGGAGCGATTATTCTTTCTTCGGGGAAGTCTTGTCCGGACTCACGAATGGATTTTAACTCTTCTCTTGTCCCTTTAAATATTTTGAATTCGCCACCTTGAACAGCGCTAGGATCGGTGACGAATAATACATAATCCACTTGTAAAGTATCATAGTGCCATGTGGAAGTATCTTCGCCAATTTCCAATGGATTATAGTTTAAATGCCCCAATTGGTGACCCATGGCATGTGGGAGTAATTTAGCCCCCATAATACCACTTAAATGTTCTGCAACATCGGTGCTAAGGCAAAAATCCCTTAAGAAACGCGAACGATAGCTGCCGCCTCGGGTATTTCTTGTTACACGCGGATTGGAGGTCGTAAATTCCTCCAACTGTCGACAAATATGCTGCAATGTAGCGACGCCTTCATCTGTCAGGATGCGAAAGGCCGAACTCATGGCGGTATCTGTTGGAGTATGTGTTAGATCTTCAGAAGTGTAACCTAATTGTCCTAATGTCCAAATCTGTTCCGGCTGACTTAGTGCCAAATGCTTCGCAGGAATGAATTCTGGATCGTCTTTTATCGGTGCATAGTCGGGTGTGTTTTTTGGGAAACGATGCATATTAATGTTAAATTGATTCACTTTGCGTTACTCCACCTCATAGAATTAGTAGAACTGTGACAAAATTATTTTCTTATGTATATCAAGAAGTGAGTGAGTTTAGTTTTTTTCGAGGTTAGCCTTTAAAGGCTATCGATAAATCGGTTTGATAAAAGTTTTTATAATTTGTGCGGGTTTTCGTGGACATAGAGGCGGGACTCACGCAGATTGGCAGCTTATTTAAAACCTGTATACGGGAGAAGACGACAGTGATTTCCATGCTAAAAGGGTTGGTGGATACCATTGCCGAAGATTATGTGGTTCTGGATGTGAACGGGGTAGGCTATCAAGCCTTCTGTTCTCGTCGTACTTTATCCCAAATGCCGTCCGTTGGTGAAGCAACCCGCTTAGAAATTGAAACCCATGTGCGTGAAGATCACATCCATCTATATGGCTTTATTGATGAGATGGAACGTGATTGGTTCAAATTGCTCACCACTGTTCAAGGTGTGGGGGCACGCGTGTGCCTTGCGATCCTGTCTGTGCTAGGCCCAGATGAATTGGTGCAAGCAATTGCAGCGCAAGATAAAGCAGCTGTTGCCCGTGCCAATGGTGTTGGACCGAAACTCGCTGGACGTATTGTTCTTGAGTTGAAAGATAAAGTTGCAAAATTCTCTCTTGGTGGTGCAGCATTGGCGGATAAAAAAACTGCGGCAAAAGAAAGCACAGCTTCTACGCCTGCTGCGAATATTGCGGATGATGCGGTGTCTGCGCTGGTTAATCTTGGCTATGGTCGTAGTGATGCCTATACAGCGGTTGTCAAAGCCGCACAGGCGATGGGTGATGCAGCAACTGTCGAAGCATTAATTCCTGCGGCCCTGAAGGAGCTTAGCCAGTAATGAGTGATAGCTTCTCTCCGTTTGATGATGGACCATTTGATGATAGCCGTGTGGTGTCACCAGAAACACAGTCATCAGATAAGATTGGTCATAAAGATTCGACGCGTCCGACTTCCTTGGATGACTTTATTGGTCAGAAAGATGTGCGTGAAAATCTTAAAGTTTTTATCGAAGCTGCACGTCAACGTGGCGATGCGATGGATCATACTTTATTCTATGGTCCACCGGGTTTGGGTAAAACCACATTGGCACAAATCGTTTCTCATGAATTAGGGGTGAGTTTCCGCGCGACATCAGGCCCCGTTATCGCGAAAGCGGGGGATTTGGCGGCGTTGTTAACAAACCTGCAACCCCGTGATGTTTTATTCATTGATGAAATCCATCGCCTTAATCCGGCAGTAGAAGAAATCCTGTATCCTGCAATGGAAGATTTTCAACTGGATTTGATTATCGGGGAGGGGCCTGCGGCCCGATCTGTACGTATTGATTTGCCGCCATTTACTTTGGTTGGGGCAACAACACGTGCGGGCTTGATCACAACGCCGTTAAGAGAACGTTTTGGTATCCCGTTACATATGAATTTCTATACGGAAGATGAGCTGACCACAATTGTAAGTCGTGGAGCGCGTCTGTTGGATATGAACATGGCCGAAGATGGCGCACGTGAGGTTGCAAGACGTAGCCGCGGCACGCCACGTGTAGCAGGCCGTCTGTTGCGTCGCGTACGTGATTTCTCTGCGGTTGCAGGACATGAAATTGTGAATGCTGAAGCTGCAGATGCGGCTTTGTTACGCATGGATGTTGATAATAGTGGTCTTGATAAAATGGACCGTCTGTATCTTTCCTGCATGGCCGATAATTATGGTGGTGGTCCGGTTGGTGTTGAAACCTTGGCGGCTGCTCTTGCCAATGAGCGTGATGTTTTGGAAGAAGTAGTTGAACCATTTTTGATCCAGCAAGGTTTGGTACAACGCACCCCAAGAGGGCGCATGCTAACGCCAACAGGTTGGGCTTATATCGATCGAAAACCACCAACGGATGTTACCAAAACAACAACGCAATTAGGATTGCTGGATGATGAGTAAGGATAGCTCAAAAATCTATGATCCCGCCATATTGTTGCCGCAATGGGATGGTCAAGTGCACAAGCTGCCAGTCCGCGTCTATTATGAAGATACGGATGCAGGTGGAATCGTGTATCACAGTGTCTATGTGAATTATGCTGAAAGAGGGCGAACAGAAATACTTCGGGCCATCGGTTATAACCAAAGCCGTCTGGTAGAAGAGGAAGAGATTCTTTTTGCTGTGAGAAGCATGACAGTTGATTTCCGCCGCCCGGCAGTACTGGATGACTTGTTAACGGTAGAAACACGGGTGAAAGATATTAAAGGTGCATCTTTTGTAATGGATCAACGAGTGATGCGTGAAGAAGAGTTATTGGTTGGGTTAGAAGTGAAAATCGCATCGATTTCAACTGAGAAACGTCCCATAAGGACACCAAAACATATTTTAAATGCAATGCAGGGTCTTTAGGCAAGGCCACTAAACTGGATAGAAACGAAATCAGGGAAGTCTGGAAGATGGAAGAAACAGCAGTAAACTTAGCCGCGGTTGCAGATACAGAAGTGTATGAACTTTCAATCATGCATCTTTTTTGGCAAGCGGATATAGTTGTAAAAACCGTAATGATCATGTTGATTGTTGCCTCTGTCTGGTGCTGGGCCATTATCATTGATAAAACCATGCGTATTTCCAAAGTATCGCGCAAAGCATCCAAGTTTGAAGAAGCTTTCTGGTCTGGTGGGTCTTTAGATGATTTATATGACCGCATCGGGACACATCCATCTGATCCTATGTCCTCCATCTTTGTGGCTGCGATGAAAGAATGGCGTCATGCATCTAATCGTGCATTGGCATCAAATGGCGGCGTAAATTTATATGAGCGTATTGATCGTGTGATGCAGGTGACGCTGTCTCGTGAAATTGGCCGTTTGGAACGTCATCTTACTTTCTTGGCGACTGTTGGATCTTCTGCAACTTTTGTTGGATTATTTGGAACCGTTTGGGGAATTATGAATAGTTTCACTGCAATTGCAGCAAGTAAACAAACAAGCTTGGCAGTTGTTGCCCCCGGTATTGCGGAGGCGTTATTTGCGACAGCTCTTGGGTTGGTTGCTGCGATCCCTGCGACAGTTGCTTATAACAAAATCTCTAGTGACCTCGGTAAGTTAGCAGGTCGTTTAGATGGGTTTTCTGGTGAATTTTCCGCCATTATTTCTCGTCAATTGGATGAAGGGAAATAATCATGGCTGGCTCTAATATGGGGCGCCAAGGTCGCGGGGGACATGGCACCAAACAACGCTATCAACAAATGTCAGAGATCAATGTGACACCTTTTGTTGATGTTATGTTGGTATTGTTGATTGTTTTCATGGTGACTGCACCTTTGATGACTGTTGGTGTTCCTGTTGATCTACCTAAAACCAAAGCGGCACAAATTAATGATAGTGAAGAACCATTGGTTCTTTCCATTGATGCAGATGGCCTCCTTTATATTCAGGAAACCTCTGTTGAACTGGATGCTTTAGTTCCCCGACTTCAGGCGATTACAGGTAATAACCCTGATATCCGTATCTTTGTGCGCGGTGATAAATCGATACCTTACGGGCAGGTGATGGAAGTCATGGGGCTTGTATCTTCTGCGGGTTTCAAAAAAGTAGCACTTCTTGCGAAGTTGCCAGGTCAAAATTAATTCAGTGTTTTTATTTGGTTAGTTAATCCATGCGCGGTTCAGTTATAGCATCGGTAGTTCTTCATGTAGTGATTTTTTTGGTCACTTATTTTGGCTTGCCTGATTTTAATCGCAGTATGGATTTACCGCCTCCACCAGTG
>NZ_SMMC01000096.1 GCF_009711445.1 Curvivirga aplysinae
TTATATTGGATTAAAAGTTATCATAAATATGTGCTGTGATGACGTTTTTCGCTTTTGTTTATGGAGGATAACATTCTATAATCGCCGAACTATTTTTCTTGAGGATGATATGCGCGAAGCCATCTTTCACTTGGAACGCACTGAAGGTGGTTCCATACAAACTCAGTTACGCCATATGTTGGTGGATGCGATTTTATCTGGTCAGCTGGAAGCGGGGAAAGCTGTGCCGTCCTGCCGTAAACTTGCCCAACAGTTAAAGGTATCCCGTAACACTGTCGTCATGGCCTATCAGGGGTTAGTGGATGATGGATTTTTAGTCGCCCGTGAACGTAGTGGATATTATGTCGATCCCGATATAACGGTGGACCGTCTTTCTGGTTTGGATGAAGAAAACGAAGCCGAAGAAAAAGTAAGCTATGACTGGGAAAGTCGATTAAATTTCAAACCCGGGCGACGTAAGCATAAAAAACATTTCAAAGATTGGCGTGAGCAACCCTATCCATTCGTTGCAGGGCAAATGGATTATACACTTTTCCCATTAGCATCCTGGCGTGAATGTTCCCGACAGGCAATGGGGCGCAAAATTATGGAAGATGTGTCTTTCGATGCCTATGACGAAGATGATCCAGAACTGCTGGATCAAATTCGTACACGGTTATTACCGCGGCGTGGCATCAATGCAAAATCCTCCCAAATTCTTGTTACAATGGGGGTGCAGAATGCTTTGTATCTGATTGGCGCTTTGATGATTTCAGAAAAAGATACCGTCGGTTTGGAAGAGCCGGGATATCAAGATTCATATATGCTCTGTACCAAGTCTGGCGCCAAGATTAAGTCCTTACCGTTGGATGAAAATGGTGTAATTGTTGATGAGAAGCTGAACGGCTGTGATTATGTTTATGTAACGCCAAGCCATAATAGCCCTACGACTGTGACATTGAGTATGGCACGTCGAAAAGCGCTACTTGAAAAAGCATCTGAAGAAGATTTTTTAATTCTTGAAGATGATTATGAACCGGAAACCAATTTTATTGGTAATCCAACCCCAGCTTTAAAAAGCCTCGATAAAGAGGGGCGGGTTATCTATATGGGAAGCCTGTCAAAAAGCGTATTTCCAGCCCTTCGAATGGGATATATTGTCGCGCCAGAACCTTTAATACGCGAGTTACGCGCGTTGCGCCGTCTTATGTATCGTCATCCACCCAGCAATAATCAGCGTACAGCTGCCTTATTTTTAGGGCAGGGGCATTATGATTCTTTTATTGCACGTTTGAAGCGCATCTATAAAGAGCGTTGGGAAATCATGCGTGAGGCATTAGATCGCTATTTACCGGGTGCATCTGTTGCTCCAACCTTTGGTGGCACATGTTTCTGGGTAAAAGCGCCAGAATCTTTGGATTCCTCAGATTTGGCAGAAAGCTTAAGAGAAGATGGGGTTTTAATTGAGCCTTGTGAAGATTTCTTTTTTTCAGAAGGGGCGCCAAGTAACTATTTCAGGCTTGGATATACATCTGTACCAAATGAAAAAATAGATGCAGGTATAGAACTTATAGCTAAACATATTAAAAAGTTAAGTGAGAGACAGGGGTAAGGTCGTGAAAATTTTAGATGAAGCACAAACACGTGATGCATTGCCATGGAAGGAACTAGTCGAAGCATTACGTGATATGTTTGAGGCAGGCTGTGAAATGCCTGTTCGTCATCATCACGATATGGAAGTGCCGGGTGAAACTGATGCTACATTACTTCTTATGCCAGCTTGGTCTCCGGGTAACTATGTCGGTGTTAAAGTAGTCTCTGTTTTTCCGGGAAATATGGAAAGAGGTTTACCCGCAATTTATGGAAACTATATGCTTTCAAGTGGTAAGACAGGTGAAATGTTAGCATTAATTGATGGCGGTGAATTAACGGCGCGTCGAACTGCAGCTGCATCGGCTTTGGCTGCGGATTATCTTGCAAAGAAAGATGCAAAGATCCTTACAATCGTTGGTACTGGTCGCTTAGCTGTGAATTTGGCACAAGCTCATTCTTCAATTCGCAATATTGAGAAAATTCAGATATGGGGAAGAACGTTTGAGAAAGCTCAAGATCTTGCAGCTACTCTCGTTGCGCAAGGTATGCCAGCAGTTGGAATTGAAGATCTGCAGGAAGCTGTAGAAACAGCTGATATCGTCAGTTGTTGTACATTATCTTCTAATCCACTTGTGAAAGGTGAGTGGTTAAAGGAGGGCACACATTTAGATTTAGTCGGCGCCTTTAAACCAACTATGCGTGAAAGTGATGATGAAGCAATTCGTCGCGCATCTGTATTTGTAGATACGGTTGATGGAGCAACGAAAGAAGGCGGGGATATTGTTCAACCAATTGCAGATCAGGTCATGACTAAAGAAGATATTTGTGCAGATTTATATGACTTAACCCGTGGCAAGCATAAAGGCCGTCAGAATGATAATGAAATTACTTTATTCAAATCGGTTGGGGCGGCCTTAGAAGACCTTGCAGGTGCGATACTAGCTTATGAAGCTTCAAATCAATAATCTTCCGAGTTAAGCCATTCTTTTGCCTGTTCTACATCTGAAAACACTTTTGTAGGAAACGGGTTTTTCATAATTTTCATAAAGAGTGCGGCAAGAACAAAACCTAACTTCGTCGTAGGAACAATGGCGACAGCTTCTGATAATTTTACAACACGTTCAGAGGCCGATAATTCTTTGACACCACCATCTAAATCAAGGGCACCTTGGGATATAATAATGACTTTACATTTAACGATGCCGGTCAGTTTCTCATGCATTCTGATAGCTTCTGTCATCGATTCTACTGAAACTAGTTCCATACCAAAATCAATGATGACAATGTCATTATCTAGATAGACTCTTAATCTGTCTGAAATCATAGAATGCCAATCTTAATCTATTAATTGACATATGCTAACATATAGCACTGAAAAATTATATGGCTAATCACCCAATCGAATTTAGCCAGTCCTTCGCTTTCTCTATCTCTTCAAAGACTTTAATTGGATAAGGCGAGGAACTGGATGATAAAAAGGTATTTGAAATAATAGCTGCAGCTTTACTTGTGGGGACAATCGCAACAGCTTTTGTATGTTTAATAACTTCGTCTGATATAATGAAGTCTTGCACTTCCTGCCCAACGGAAGATAGTGCATTAACCTTTAATAGAACCCGAGATTCTTCGTCGTTGGCAATTGCACGACGTTTATTAAAACTACGTTTGATGACATCTAAATCGATTAGAATATCTTTATAGTCTGTAATTATTATACCATCTTCACAATAGGTATCAGGTTCAATCGTAATCATAGATCAATCTAAATAGTTAACAAATTATTAACGGAGTTTAGATACTATTTTTCAGGGTTTGTACAGTAGAAAAAGCCCCTCATTTGATGAGGGGCTAACAATTTAATTGTTTCTGTTTTCTTCGACGGCGTGACAGGAAACTTCTGCTCTATCCAGCTTTATTAGAGACGGAGGTTCCGTCTTACAACGGTCATTTGCTAATGGGCAACGCGGATGGAAACTACATCCGCTAGGCATATTAATCGGATCAGGGATTTCACCAACGACGGCATCTGCTGTTCTGCCAAATGCATCTACACGAGGCGCCGCATCAATAAGCATACGCGTATACGGATGCTGAGGTGCTTCAAACAGTTTATCGCGATCTGCAATTTCTACTAACCTTCCCAAATATAATACACCAATCTGATCCGCCATAAAGCGTACCACTGATAAATCATGACTGATGAATAGATAGGTTAAGCCTAAATCTTTTTGCAAATCTTTCATCAGGTTTAACACCTGACTTTGTACTGATACATCAAGAGCGGATGTCGGTTCATCGCAAACGATAAATTCTGGATTGGAAGCAAGCGCACGCGCGATAGCAATACGTTGTCGCTGTCCACCAGAAAACTCGTGAGGATATTTTTCCCCATCAGTTGCAGCTAGACCAACTTGTTCCAGTAATTCAGATGCGCGTGTTTGAATTGCTTTACCTTCAAGTAGGTTAAATGCCTTAATTGGTTCTGCAATGATGTTTTTAACACGCCATCTTGGATTTAAGCTGGCATAGGGGCTTTGGAAGATCATTTGAATACGGCGACGCAAAGCCAATTGGGCCTTTTTGTCCTTAGGATTAAATAGATCTTCTCCATCAACGGTTACATTACCGCTTGTCGGATTTAAAAGGCCAACGACCATTTTACCGATTGTAGATTTTCCAGATCCACTTTCACCAACCAAAGCAAAGGTTTTCCCTTTAGGGATGTCAAAATGAACTTTGTCAGCAGCCGTAAGAAACTGTTTTTCAGAACCTTCTAAAACCCGGTTTAACCATGGTTTAGAAACATCAAAAACTCGACCCAGATCAGATGCTTTTATTAAAGAATTTTCACTCATTTTACGCCCCTTCTTTGAGTTGCGTTTTACTTTGTTCCGCAGCTTCGTCCTTGTAAGCTTCATCATAAAGCCAACATGCAACATCCGTCTTATCTACTGGTTCAAGTATAGGCAGATGTTTGAAACATGCAGAGATTGCTTTTGTACAACGCTGATTAAATGCGCATCCTTGTGGAATAGCTCTTAAGTTAGGCATAGATCCTGGAATTTGGCTCAAACGTTCTGTACTACCAGTAGGAGAGGGTGTGGACGCCATCAATCCAATTGTATATGGATGCGATGGGTTACTTAATACATCCTTCGTTGGGCCAATTTCGGCAAGTCGTCCTGCATAAAGTACCGCAACGCGGTCTGTTGTCTCAGCAATGACACCCATATCATGAGTGATCAACATCACCGCGGTACCCCGTTCATGACAAAGTTTTTTAAGTAATGCCATAATCTGAGCTTGCACAGATACGTCCAAAGCAGTTGTTGGTTCATCTGCAATGATGAGCTCTGGTTCGGCTGCAAGAGCAAGAGCAATGACAACACGTTGACGCATACCACCTGAAAATTGATGCGGATAGGCATCAACACGGCTGGAGGCTGCAGGAATGCCAACCTCTTCCAAAGCAGCAATAGCACGTTGTCTTGCTTCGGCTTCAGATATTTTGAGATGAACACGGATGGTTTCCATAATTTGTTCACCAACGGTCATCAAAGGATTTAAGCTGGTTAATGGATCTTGGAAAACCATACCGATGCGTCGGCCACGAATTTTACGCATTCTCTCATGAGAGATATTATCGATACGCTCATTTTGAAGTCTGATCTCACCACCTGTAATACGACCGGGGCGATCAATAAGGCCAACAATTGCGGAACCGCACATGGATTTTCCAGCGCCACTTTCACCAACAACACCAAGAATTTCACCTTTCTTGATGTTAAAATTGACGCGGTCGACAGGACGTAAGATACCCTTTCTTGTAGGAAATTCTACAATCAGGTCTTCGACTGTTAATACAATTTCTTCTGACATAGGATTACCTTAGCTTAGGGTTCAATACATCACGTAACCAGTCACCGAAAAGGTTTACTGATAACGCAAGCGCCAATAAGGTCAGGGATGGGAATAAAAGAATCCACCATTCACCTGATAAAATGAACTGACGACCAACATTGATAAGTGTCCCCAATGAAGGTTCAGTTTTTGGCGCACCTACACCAAGGAAGCTTAATGTTGCTTCAGCAATAATTGCCAAAGCCAAACTAATGGTTGCGATTACAAGGATAGGGCCTGTCACATTTGGCAAGATATGGCGTAACATGATTGCCCATTTAGATAGGCCAATCAAATGTCCCGCTTGAACATATTCTTTTTCACGTTCAACTAAAGTTGCCCCGCGCACAGTCCGAGCAAATTGTACCCATTCAGAAAGGCCGATTGATATAATCAAAACAACCAATGCCATCTCATCACGTAGATCTGGTGGTGTTAAACCTTTACCCACGCCATAAAGAAGCATTGCAACCATGATGGAAGGGAAGGTCATTTGGATATCAGCAACACGCATGATGACACCATCTACCCAGCCACCTAGGTAACCAGAAATCAGGCCAAGGATAACGCCTAAAGTCATTGCGAATAAAACAGCTGCTAATCCTACAAATAAGGAAATACGTAAGCCGAATAGAATTGTTGAAAAGACATCACGTCCCTGATCATCCGTACCAAGGAAGAAATAATCACCTGTAAAATCATTCTTTGACATAGGCTCCGTAAAACCATTCATCAAATTCAAACTACCCGGGTCAAAGGGGGTGTATGGAGAAATTAGTGGCGCAAAAATCGCACTTAAAATCAACAGCATAAAGGCGATGGAAGCGATAATAATCACTGGAGATTTCTTGTAGGAATGCCAAATGTCTGTATCCATCCAGCGTTTCCAGAATGGCAGATGCTCGTCCTCTTTAAAAACAGGACGGGCAGATGCTCCTCTTTGTGTTTCTTCTGTCATTTATTTTGATCCTGTTTCTTAGTGACCTTTTGAACCGCCGCCAACTTTCAGGCGTGGATCAATTGAAAAATACAATAGGTCTACGATGAGGTTGATTGTTACGAAAATTACCGCAACCAAAAGCAAATATGTAGACATGATTGGAATATCCACCACATTTACCGCATTAATGAATAACAAACCAACACCAGGCCATTGGAAGACGGTCTCAGTAATGATCGCAAAGGCAATAATTGAGCCCAATTGCAGACCTGTTACAGTAATAACCGGCACCAAAGTATTTTTAAGTGCATGGCGGAAATTGATCGCTTTGTTGCTTAATCCACGTGCACGCGCAAAACGAATAAAATCGGTTCGTAACACTTCCAACATCTCGGATCGTACCAAACGCATAATCAATGTCATCTGATATAAACCCAGCGTAACTGCAGGTAGGATCATCGATTTCAAACCATCCAAGGTGAAAATTGAAAGTGGAACACCAAATACATCTAAAGTTTCACCGCGACCATAAGAAGGTAAAACATTCAATTCAACGGCGAAAATCCAGATCAGGAATACACCAATAAGGAATGTTGGTAGGGAAACACCGATGAGAGAAGTCGTCATAATGAAGTGAGCGACAAATCCATCGCGTCTAATAGCAGTATAAATACCTAGGAAAATTCCCAAAGATATCGCAATGAGGCCCGATAGAAGTGCTAATTCTAGTGTGGCGGGTAGGCGATCTAAAATGATCTCTTCTACAGGTAGCCCAACTCGATATGAAATGCCGAATTCTCCACTTAAAACTCTTCCTAGATAGGCCACATACTGAACTGGGAAGGGATCGTTGAGACCAAGACGTTCTCGTAATTCCTCCTGATCTACCAATGTGGCTTCTTGACCCACCATACTTTGGATTGGGTCTCCCATGAACTTGAACATGGCAAAAGAAACCAAGGCGACTATGAAAAGTACCAGTAGAGCTTCTCCGACACGTCGAATGACAAAAGCAAGCATATTATATTGCCTATTTATTTAGAGGTTAAAATAAGAAGAAGGGGCTTTGCAGCCCCTTCTTTCATTTTTTATTGTTTTTCAGACTGTTACCAATTTTCAAAACGATAATGACTTATTTTAGTTGAAAGTCATGAATTTGAAATATGGCTGATCTTCAGGTTGAACTTGGAAATTGATCTTGTTAACCATACCCCAGTTCAACACCTGATTGTGGATTGGAAGGTGAACAACGTCTTTTTGATGTTGCGCCCAAATATCAGCAATTAACTCATCACGCTTATCCAAATTTGTTTCAGAAGATAGAGCTACAATCTTCTTATCAATTTCAGGATTAGAATAACGGTTACCATTGTAAGAACCAGACTTTTCGCCTTCTGTTTGCATTAGGAAGTTGAAAATATATGCAGAGTCAAATGTTGGAACACCCCAACCTAGCATATAGAAATCTGTTGTACGTTTTGTAATTTGAGGGAAATGTTGTGCTTTTGGTTTCGCGTCCAATGTTACACGGATACCAATTTGACCCAACATACCAACTGCAGCCTGACAAATTGCTTCGTCATTTACATAACGGTTATTTGGGCAATGTAATGTAATACCAAAACCATCAGCATAACCAGCATCAGACATCAACCCCTTTGCTTTTGCGATGTCATATGGCGGAATAGCATCCAATTCTTCTGTCCAACCATTCACGAATGGAGGCATGATAACACCTGTTGGATCAGATTGACCGCGCATTACGACTTTTTTGATCGCTTCACGATTAATCGCCATGTTCATTGCTTGACGAACGCGAACGTCTGCTAATGGGTTTTTACCTTCAACATCATCGTTTACCAAATCTGCATCGCCTTGGTTCATGCCAAAGAAGATTACACGATTTTGCGCACCAGTTTCTAGTTTCAAACCATCAGTGCCTTCTACGCGACTTAAGTCTTGTACAGGAACGTCTTGGATGAAATCTACGTTACCAGCAAGTAGTGCAGATACTCGTGTCGCGGCTTCTTGAATTGGTGTGTAAATGATTTCAGTTACTTCTAATGGGAAAGTACCTTTACCCCAATAGTTTTCATTTGCGCGAAGTACTGTTTTCTCATCTTGTGCACGGCTCACCAAAATATATGGGCCTGTACCATTTACAGAACGCACACATGCATTATCACCGTTGTTCTTGAAATCTTGTGGTACTTCACAATTTTTAGATTTTGTCCAACCCTCATCCATCATGAATGTATTGGTCAAAACGTTCGGCAAAAGCGGATTCGGACCATGTGTTTCAATGTGAACTGTATAATCGTCAACTTTACGTGCATCTTTAATTGTATTGATTACACCGCGCATTTCTGCAGTATCCATCAATGCTCGTTTAATTGAGAAAACTACATCATCCGCATTGAAGTCTTCTCCGTTATGGAATTTAACGCCTTCACGTAATTTGAATTCCCATACAGACGGATTATCCGTAGCAGCCCATTCGGTTGCCAATGTTGGAATAATTTTACCTGTCATATCCCGCATAAGGAGAGGTTCATACATTTGATGCGCAAGACCGTGTGTTGCACCTTCATTTTGTGAATGTGGATCAAGTGTTAAAGAATCCCCTTTACGTGCCCAACGTAGAGTTTCTGCATTTGCGGCGGTCATCGCAGTTGCAGACATAAGGCCAGCAGCTGCCGCCAAAATTAACAATTTTTTCAATGTATTCTCCCTCAGAAAGAAATTTTATTTTTTTAGTGATCATTGATGATCATCTCTTAGACCAATTTTTCATGCTGAAAGAATTAATTATAAAAAACAGTTCCTGCAGCCTTCAAAAAATCCAGTCGAAAGATGAGCACGACTAGCTTGTAGAGTCAACCGTGTAA
>NZ_SMMC01000074.1 GCF_009711445.1 Curvivirga aplysinae
ACATGTCTTACAGTGAACACAGTTTTGTGCATTGATTTGCAGACGTGGATTTGATCCATCATCATCTGTCAAAATCTCATAAACACCAGCTGGGCAGAAACGCTGTTCCGGTGCATCATAGTCTTCCAAGTTGACACTGATCGGCACAGTTTCATCTTTTAACTGCAAGTGACAAGGTTGTTCTTCTTCATGGGCTGTTGCCGCGAAAGAAACGTTTGTCAGACGATCAAAACTGATCACGCCATCTGGCTTTGGATAGTCAATCGGTGTGCATTCAGATTTCTTTTTCAAGCTCTCATGATCTGTACCATGATGCTTCAATGTCCATGGTGCTTTACCGCGGAACAGATATGTATCGATCGCAGAATAAGCCATACCAGCCCAGAAACCCCATTTGAAACTTGGGCGGATGTTACGAACTTTATAAATCTCATCCCATAACCAAGTCTTTTTCAACATTTCTGGATAAGATGTGATTTCACGTGGCGCCTCACCTTCACCTGTCAACGCTTCGAACAGAGCTTCCGCCGCAGTTGTACCGGATTTCATGGATGTATGCGTACCTTTAATTTTTGGTACATTCAAAAAGCCAGCTTCACAACCAACAAACAAACCACCCGGGAATGTTAACGTTGGAATAGATTGATATCCACCTTCATTCAAAGCACGTGCACCATAAGAGATACGACGACCACCTTCTAATACTTTCTTGATATCAGGATGATGCTTAAAACGTTGAAATTCTTGGTAAGGAGATAGGTATGGGTTGGAATAGTCCAAGCCAACAACTATACCAATGGAAACCTGATTACCTTCCAAATGATACAAGAAAGTACCACCATATGTATCAGATTTCATTGGCCAACCAGCAGTATGTGTGATTTTACCCGGTGTAGATTTTTCAGGCTCAATCTCCCACAATTCCTTGATACCGATACCATAGGTCTGGAAATTACCTTCTTCACGAAGGTTATAATGTTCCATCAATTGTTTGCCTAGATGCCCGCGACAACCTTCTGAGAAAATTGTTTGTTTCGCATGTAGTTCCATACCAACTTGGTGCATAGGCCCCGGTGTACCGTCTTTATTCAAGCCCATATCACCTGTCGCAACGCCTTTTACAGAACCATCTTCATGGAAAAGAACTTCTGCGGCAGCAAAACCCGGATAGATCTCAACACCCAAAGCTTCTGCTTGTTCACCTAACCAGCGAACAAAGTTACCTAAGGAGATAATGTAGTTGCCTTCGTTATGCATTTGTGGTGGCACAACTGGTAATTTGAAAGAACCAGTTTCAGAAAGAATCAAAAACTCATCATCTTTTGCTGGTGTGTCTAAAGGCGCACCTTTATCTTTCCAATCTGGAATCAATTCATCCAATGTGCGTGGTTCTAACACTGCACCAGAAAGAATATGGGCACCAACTTCTGAACCTTTTTCCAGAACGCAAACAGAAATTTCTTTACCTGTTTCTTGTTCCAATTGTTTAAGACGAATCGCAGCAGACAGACCAGATGGGCCTGCACCAACGATGACAACGTCATATTCCATAGATTCGCGTTCGACTGCTTCGCTCATGCGTCTCACTCCTCAATATTATCCTGACCAACTTCTCATGTCTTTTACAAACATCCCCAGAAAGTTGGGTCGTGTCTTTATCGTTTGTTGGTTATTGGAGACCCACCCCACACACGATAATCATGTTAAACTTATTACCGACCGCCCTTGTCTTACCTAATCTGAGCCAAGGTTCCAAACAGATTCTGCGATTTTTGCTGCAAAATCTGTAGAAAAAAAAGCTCCGCTTTGATATGTTTCGAACAAATCAATAAATTTTAAGGCATGTTTAGCCTTGAAAGGCTTTCTTGAAAATGGATCAGCACGACATAGAGATGACCATAAGCGACGCGATCTCTGCCCTACAATGGCAAATTGAGATGGGCGCTGATGAAGCGTTGATCGACAGCCCTGTTGATCGCTATGCCTCCGTTATTGCCCAGCAAGAAGCAAAAGCCGCCGCAGCGCGTGCCGTTATTGATCAAGCACGAACCAAATCAAACGTTGCAAAACCCGCGGCACCCGCCCCGATGAGACCTTCACCATCTGCCCCGTTAGGCGCAGCAGAAGCAATTGAAGCCGCAAGAAAACTTGTTGAAACATGTGATAGTTTAAAAGCTCTCAAAACAGCGGCTGAGAGCTTCGAAGGGCTTGGCACATTAAAAACCAGCGCAAGCAATACTGTATTTGGTGATGGCAATCCTAATGCAGATATCATGATTATTGGTGAAATACCCGAAAAACAAGATGATGTCAGCGGACGTGCCTTTTCAGATCGCGGTGGTTTATTACTGGATAAAATGTTCAATGCAATTCATTTAACACGTGAAAATTTCTTCGCCTCCAATCTCGTCTTTTGGCGACCTGCAGGCGGCAGCAGCCCTACCGATGGCCAGCTTGCAGTTTGCAAGACTTTTATTGAAAAACAAATAGAACTCGTCCAGCCCAAAATGATTGTCTGTCTTGGCGCGAAACCCGTGAATATTCTACTTAATCAAACTGGCGGTATATCACGTATGCGCGGTAAATGGATTGAACATAAATTTGAATATCTAGATCAACCTGTAGAAGTAATGCCTATATTTGCCCCTCTTTCCCTCATTAAAACGCCAGCCCAGAAACGTCTTGCATGGCGTGATTTACTTGAGATACAGCAAAAATCAAACGCATTTTAGCTAAAAGCGTGCTTCTTTTGCAACATTCCCTCAAACAACGTCTTGATATCTCGTTAAACGGGACTATTTACCTTGCTAAAGCTTGCAACACCCCACAAAATAAGACGTTTGAATCAATTATGAAGAGCTCATGAGAGCCAAGATAAGGATTTCAGGATTTGTTTAAAGGTACGAACCTTCTTGGATGCTTAAAGTACAAGCCAACGTCTATGTTTAAAAGTGGAATTGTATTTTGGACTATTTCCACTTTTATGATCGCCCCTGCTACGGCGCAGACTGTATCAAAAACAAAAGAAACAGCTAGTATCCCAAATGCTGAGAGCATCTATCATGACGGCACTTTTAAACAAGCTGACAGTTATCAGCTTCCTCGAATTTTGACCACCAAGGACGCAGAACTTTATGATCAAATCTTTGCTCTTCAGGAAAACGGTAAATGGAATGCTGCGCAAAAGCTTATCCGACAGCTAGATAATGATGTTTTAATGGGGCATGTCGATTTCCAGCGATATATGCATCCCACCGCGTATCGTTCCAAATATTTAGAGCTTAAAGACTGGATGACAAAATATTCCGACCATCCCGGTGCTGGTCGCGTATACAAGTTAGCCCTTCGCCGTCGTCCTAATAATTACAAATATCCGGTACAACCACGTAATCCTGATTTACCCGGTTTTGATGGAACCGAAGAAGAAGCGAAGCAACCGCAAGCCGTCTATAAAGTTCCCAAAATCAAGAAACCTTACCGTCAGAAGTCTCACCGCCGCGAAATCAGGCAGGTTCAATATCAAATCAAGCGTTGGGTTCAGCGCGGGAATGTGACCAACTCCCTAAAAAAACTAGATACAAAACGTAATAGAAAGATATTTGACAATATCAGTTTTGCTGAAAGTTTGGGCGTCATCGCACGAGGATATTATCGTTACCACAAAGACAAGGAAGCTGTCAGAGTAGCCATCCGCGCTGCAGATCTTTCCCCGGAAGTTGCTGATAACGCGCGCTGGTGGGGTGGGCTTGCTGCGTGGCGCATGCAAGATTATGAAACTGCAGCTCATTTATTCTCTGGTTTGAGTGAAGGTAAATATACACCTCATGAAACACGTTCTGCAGGTGCTTATTGGGCATCGCGCGCTTATCTGCAAGGTGGTTGGCCTGCATCTGTAAATACGATGCTTGAACGCGCTGCACAGTATAAACATAGTTTTTATGGCTTGATCGCTTCTTATGCTTTGGGACGCGATCCAGGTTTCAACTGGCAGATGGCACAATTAACAGATTTTGACATGGATTTGTTGATGCGAATCCCTGCAGCACAGCGGGCTTTAGCTTTAATTGAAGCAGATCAAGCCCATCGCGCTGAAACAGAATTACGTCGGTTTGTTGATAATCTGCCACCGTCTTTAAGTAATGCTATTTTGGCTTTTGCTGATGCGGCGGGGCTCGCTGACTTATCCTATCGTCTTGGCGCCTCAATCCAGCGCAAAGAAGGCCGTGCAATGGATGCAGCTATCTATCCAATTCCAAGTTGGGAGCCAGAAGATGGCTTTGAAATTGATCGTGCTTTGATATATGCGTTTGTTCGTCAAGAATCTCGTTTCCGTCCTCGCGCTAAAAGTCATGCAGGCGCACGCGGATTAATGCAATTAATGCCCGCAACCGCAGGCTTTATGGCAGGGAAGCGTTTTCGTGGCAACGAACGTGATAAACTTTACAATCCAAGTTACAATTTGATGTTAGGTCAGAAATATCTAACACATTTGTTAGAAAGTTATTCTGACGGCGGTAATCTTTTCCAGATGGCAGCTGCTTATAACGGCGGCCCTGGCAATCTACAAAAATGGATGAGGAAAGTTGATTACCAGGATGATCCATTATTGTTTATTGAAAGCTTACCATCACGTGAAACGCGTCTTTATATTGAGCATGTTTTCAGTAATCTTTGGATTTATCGAAATCGTCTAGGTCAGCCTGTGCCGACATTGGAAGCTATTTTGTCCGGCAATTGGCCAATTTATATAGGTCTTGATCGTCCAAGCAATATTGCGGAAACGTCTGTTGAGCAAGTTGACACGATTATTATCCAATAAGCTGTTCTAAAGTATCTTTTTTAGGAGTTCCCCAATGGCATTAGATCATGACCGTCCATTTATACCTCTGAACATTGCCATCCTTACAGTATCAGATACCCGTAGCTTGAGCGAAGATAAATCAGGTCAAATTTTGGTAGATCGTCTGGAAAAAGACGGTCATATACTTGCGGATCGTAAAATTTTAAAAGACGACATCCCTAACATTGTCACACAACTCAATGAATGGTGTGATAACCCAGAAATTGATGTCGTCATTTCCACAGGTGGTACAGGTTTGACTGGTCGGGATGGCACCCCGGAAGCCTTCGAACAGGTTTATGAAAAACCAATTCCGGGTTTTGGCGAGCTCTTCCGTATGCTCAGTTATCAAAAAATTGGCAGTTCAACCATCCAAAGCCGCGCGACTGCAGGCGTTGCTAAAGGCACCTATTTATTTGCTGTCCCGGGTTCCTCCGGTGCCTGCAAAGATGCGTGGGATGATATCTTGCAAACTCAGCTGGATAACAGACATAGACCTTGCAATTTTGTGGAAATTGCACCGCGCCTAAGAGAGCATGAAAAGTAACATGGGAGCGATGACACTCCCCTCTTTCCTTAGAATATATTATCTCGCAAATGAAATAACCCCCTACCTAACTATGAAGAGGTTTGACTGGTTTCCTAAAATAAGGGGTGTGAATTCATTGAAGCATCAATCATCAAACTTGAGCCTAATAACAAAATGACCAAACCTCCGACAAAAGAGGCGAATATAGGCCCATAACTCATAAGACGGCTTTCCTTTCCTTGCATCAAGTATACCGCTAGGTCTCTGAAATACACCGTCATCAATGCCAGTAGGCTAACGGTTAATGCAGTACCAAGGGAAATAAGCATAACCGACAAAACACCCGCCCATCCAAGGCCAAATAATTCTGCAAAAGTTAATACGATGACTGATCCTGTACATGGACGTATGCCGATTGAGATGACAATGCCCATCGTGTCACGCCATCCTGATATTTGTGCGACCTGTTCCGGCCCGATCGCATGATTATGCCCACAACTTGAACAAGTTTCTGAAGTTCCATGGCTGTGTCCATGACTATGCGCATGGGAATGAGTATGACTTACAGAGCCATTGTGAACTTCACTGGTGTTGCGCATTCGAATAAATTGACGTATCGCCCGAAACATCAAGAATAAACCAATCAATGCCACAAATAAAAAACTAGTTTGTTCCATCACAGGCACAGTATCTTTAATAGCCCATTGTGAGAAAAAGATCAGACTAGATACTGCCTTGACCAATACAATTGCGGTAATTCCTTGCACGATCGCAGATGCCGCAGACAAAAACATACTGCGCTTCACATGGCTTTTATGACTTAGGATATATGTGCCAATCACTGCCTTGCCATGACCAGGACCTGCAGCATGAAAAGCACCATACAAGAAACTAAGCACAAGCAAGCTAATCAATGCTTGTTGCCCCCCATCTTGAACAGCTTGCAGAGCATTTGCCAATTCCATATGCAAGGCTTGCTGCTGCTCACGAATATACCCTGTGATATCCCCCCAAATGGAAGCATGGGCCATATTTGGTATCAGCGATACCCCTGAACCAATAGTAAGTGCGGCCTTAGCTCGTTTTAAAAACATGTAACGGATACTTTCTCTGCAAAAAACTGTCCTACGCCACTGCCGGCAGTTTCTGTCTTATCAAGATCAGCCATTCTAGAAATCAACTCTTCTGTTGGTTGAGGGTCGGTAAAATCATAACTGCAGTTTTCTTCAGCTGTCTGATTACCTTCAAACGCAATTAAACGATCTTTATGCAAGATTTCGATATAGTATGTTGGATCGTAAACGGAATATGTTATGTCTTTTGGATCAACAGCTTCCGGTAAAGGAAGATTAAATTCTAACCATAAACGCCCCTCGTCGATATCTGTTGAAAATTCTGTCACTGTATCAAAATTTTGTTGTTCACCGGCAACATCCATAAAGGTAAAATAACTATAGTCCTCCAAATTGGTCAGATTTTCTTTTGCCAATTCATTAATAAAGGTTTTATCCAGATTGCCATCCTCATCACGTTTCACACCACTTAACGCAAATCCTGTATAAAGCGCATCGAAAGTCCAACGCAGTTTCAGACCGGAAACCTGCCCTTCATCGTTGAAAACGACACTACTTTGTAGATCAATCCAAGCA
>NZ_SMMC01000007.1 GCF_009711445.1 Curvivirga aplysinae
GCTAGTTTTGTAGATGTAAAAAATTCGCATTTTAATGTTAATAATTCAGATTTGATGAATGTAACCTTTGAAAATGCAATATTTAGTACTGCGAGTTTTGAGAATGCTAATCTAGAAAATGCCAATTTCTCAAATGTAATAATTAATGCTGCTCATAACGGGAATGGCAAATATTCAGCAGGCGCCAAATTCGCTGGTGCAAACCTTACGAACGCGGATTTCTCAAATGCGAAAATCGCTTGGGGTAATTTTAATGGAGCCAATTTAACCAATAGTGACTTTACTGATTTCACAGCAGTGATTGCTGAATTTAATGGTGCAGATGTAACAGATGCTAACTTCCAAAATGCAACATTCTTGTTTGCCGATTTTACAAATGCAAATTTTGAGGCAGCCTTAGTTGCCGATATGCTTTCTTTCTTCACAAAAGAAAACTCTCCTGATTTTCTTGAGAATAACGAGTCTAAGT
>NZ_SMMC01000192.1:0-22368 GCF_009711445.1 Curvivirga aplysinae
TTGCGAGTAAAAAATATGAAATCCGCACAATTCCCCATTAATAGCCGTAGTCTTCGAATGGCTATGGTAATGACGACGGCCTTGGTGTCTACCTCAACCCTAATCCAAGCTGCGAATGCTGAAGACATAAAAGTTATTGTACAAACCGCACAGGCAACTGAACAAATCCGTTTCAGTATCGAAGAGCAATCTCTCGCAGATGCATTGGTAAAATTTGGACAACAATCGGGTATTCAAGTTTCCGTTGATAGTGATCGCGTAGCGGGCCATCGTACAAAAGGTGTCATCGGTGTGATGTCCAAAGAAAGTGCACTTGCTGAACTTCTCGCGGGTACAGGTTTAAATTATCGCATTAGCTCAAACGGCAGCATTATTATTGATGAGACACTCAATTCTGATGATGCAAGCGTCACAATTACAACACCCGTTATGGTTCAGGCCGAAAGTGATGATACACTGATTCAGGATGGTTATGTGGCCTTGGTGAGTACGATCGGCACAAAGAAAGACACACCATTAGTCGAAGTACCTCAAAACATCTCTGTTGTGACAGAAGGACAACTGGACGAGCGGGCGCCACGTACAATCAATGAAGCTATGGCCTATGTACCCGGCGTCAATAACAGCTCCTATGGTTTCGATACACGTTATGATGCTTTTTTCATTCGAGGCTTCGATGGTGCGTATAACGCCGTATTCCGTGATGGGTTACGTCAATATGGTGGATCATCTGCCCTTTATAAATCTGAACCTTACGGTTTGGAGGGTATTGAGATTCTTAAAGGACCTTCTTCTGCGCTTTATGGTGCTAGCTCCTCCGGTGGTCTTGCAAACCAAGTTACAAAACGTCCAACCGAAGATCCATTGCGGGAAGTTGAGTTCTTAGTAGGTAATCACAATAGGGCCCAAGCCAGCTTTGATGTTTCTGACAGTCTAACTGAAGAAGGTGAAGTTAAATTCCGTGTCACTGGATTAACCCGCGATGCAGATACAGAACTTACCGATTACGCAGATGATCGTGACTATATTGCACCAACCATCAGTTTCGAAATCACAGATGATACAAAAGTTACGTTATTATCAGAATATATGAAATCCCTAACAGGGGGTACAGCCGCTTATTACAACGAAAACGGACGGATTACAGATCTCTATGGTGGTGAAGATGGTTACAATGACTTTAATCAGCGCCAATATCGCCTCGGATATGAATTAGAACACCGCTTCAACGATATGTTTACCCTGCGTCAAAATGTTCGATATACGGACATCGATATCGATCTAGAATATGCATATTGGTATGATAATTCTGGTACTTTAGCGCGTGCAGCTGGCCGTGCTCTTGAAACACAGCATGCTTTAGTTGCGGATACCCATTTAGTTTCCAAAATTGCAACTGGTGAAATTCGCCATACAGTCACAAGCGGATTAGATTACGGAAAATCTCGCTATGCTCAAGACCTTGTGCGCTTCGCAGCAATACCAGCATCCGGCTCCACCGTCGACATGACGAACGCAACTAAGGAACGTCAAAAACAAGAACAGGTTGGCGTTTATATGCATGACCAGATGGAATTAAACGATTGGCGCTTCACTTTGGGTGGTCGTTATGATCGGTTGGACTCTATCACTCATAATTCAACCGCCGAGACAAAACAGGACGATTCAGAGTTCTCTCATCAGCTCGGTCTCTCTTATGTTTTTGAAAGCGGCTTTGTTCCATTCACAAACTACTCTACTTCTTTCACACCAAATACAGGCACTCTAATCGATGGTACTGCTGCTAGCCCTACGACCGGAGAGCAAATTGAAGTTGGTTTAAAATATGAGTTCCCTGATCGTAATGCAATCATAACAACTTCATTATTCCATATCGACCAAGAAGATGGCGTAGTCTTTGATTCTGCTTCTGGTATCAACCGACAAGTGCAACAAGATATGCGCTCTCAAGGCATTGAGATTGAAGCTGTTGCAAGCTTGGTTGAAGGCTGGAGTGTGAATGCATCTTATGCCTATACAGACACTGAAATCCAAAATGGGGCACAAGGCACATCTGGCAAACAAGTTTCCGGTGTACCTGAACATACTTTCTCACTCTACAATGACTACACCTTCCAAAAAACTGCGCTTCGTGGTTTCGGTGCAGGTGCTGGCATTCGGTATTTTGGGGAAAGTTTTGGAAACGATACCAATACATTTGAGAATAGCTCCCGCTACTTTGTAGATGCTGCCATACACTACGATCTTGGTGAAGCAAACAAGGAAATGGAAGGGATGAAGGTACAGCTAAACGTTACAAACTTATTCGATCAAACTCGTGAAATCTGTAAAGCCGGTTACTGCTATCGCGATGAAGGTATGAATATGATGGCAAGTATGCGCTATCGCTTCTAGTATTATTATGACTGAGCTTATAAACAATATGGGTGAAAAATCCCTTTTTGCCAGCCGCGAAATTTCTTTCGCGGCTGGTACTCGTGAAATCCTAAAACCTTTAGACCTTAGATTGGATACCGGCCTAGTTTATGGTCTAGTTGGACATAATGGATCAGGCAAATCCACCTTATTAAAAATCTTGGCTAAACAACTAACTGCGACTGCCGGAGACATCTTACTAAATGGTCGATCTCTGGATAATTGGTCCACGAAAGAATTCTCACGCCATGTTGCTTATCTTCCACAAGATATTCCCACAGTCCCCAATTTAACTGTCAGAGAACTTGTATCTCATGGTCGTTATCCGTGGCATGGCGCGTTTAGGGGGGTAAGTGATGAGGACAATTCTTATATTGATGACGCCTTAACTTTAACCAACATCACCCATATGCAAGATCGTATGGTCAACAATTTATCAGGTGGCGAAAGACAGCGCGCATGGTTAGCCATGCTCATTGCGCAAAACACTTCCTGCTTACTTCTTGACGAACCTATTTCTGCCTTAGATATCTCCCATCAAATGGATGTTATGGGATTGATCAAAGACCTTAGCCAACAGCAAAATCTATCAGTTGTAATGGTCTTACATGACATCAATATAGCCGCGCGTTTTTGCGATCGCATTATCGCCTTACGCGAAGGCGAGTTAATAGCAGATCATGTATCTGAAGATTTAATGGATCCAGATTTGTTAAAAACAATATTTAACATGAATATGAAAGTCATTGATCACCCTTCGGGAAAAGGGAGAGTCGCCCTTGTCGATTAATAACTTTAATGTCAGACGTGATTTATTAAAAAAAATAGCCTGTGTTTCATCCGTACCACTTGCGCCATTCGTGCTGACTGGACATAAATCAAGAGCCGCCTCCCCTTCTCCAAGGATCATCTCCCTTGATTACGGCGTCGCAACAACACTAATCGCCTTAGGAAATTTTCCCGTCGGAATTGCCTCTGCAGATCATTGGGATCGTTGGGTACAAGAACCAGCTCTACCGGACACGGTCGCTGATATTGGCCATGACTTAGTTGTAAACAAAGAGGTCATTGCTGCTTTACAACCTGATTTAGTGTTTTTAACTCCCTACACAATGGCCCATCAGGACGCGCTGCGACGAATAACAGATGTTGAAATTATTTCTGTTTATCAAGAAGGAACGCAACCTATGGATCGTTCCTTCATTGAAACCCAGCGTATTGCAGACATAATCGGCGCCCCAGAAAAAGGGGCTGCCTATATTGCCAAAGTTAAAGCAAAATTAGATGCAGCAAGACAACTTGTCGACAAGCTTTCACTTCCACCTATAACGATGGTCAATTTTATGGATGCCCGCCATGTGAGGGTATTTGGCACAAATAGTCTTTACCAGAATGTAATAGATTTTATCGGTCTGGAAAATGGTTGGAAAGGCGAGACTAATTATTGGGGGTTTCGAACTATTGGCTTAGAAGACCTCGCCATTAGTTCTCAAGGCGACATGGATCTCATTGTGTTTGAGCCTGTCGTTGAGGATATCCGACCAACGCTTGCGAATAGCCCGCTCTGGAAAGATTTACCCGTTGTGAAGCAAAACCGGATGACTATTCTTCCTGCAGTTTTGATGTTTGGCATGCTGCCGTCTATTGAACGCTTTATTGATATCGTCCTTGGCCATTTAGAGGCAAAATACAAATGACATCTCTTGCCCAAAACTCCTTTTCCAGAAACTTGAGCCCTCTTATTGCATTACCAATTTTTTTAGCAGCAGCTGGCTTAACCTATTTACTTATGGGATATGATTTAGCGCGCCTTGATTTATCGCTTCAAGAATATGACACACGCCAAATGGTGCTGATTTATTCTAGCCTACCGCGTTTGGTAACAGCACTTATATGTGGTGCTGCATTGGCCGTTGCAGGCGCAATACTTCAACAGGTCTTACGTAATCCGCTTGCATCACCTACCACAATGGGGGTCTCAGCTGGCGCTCATCTTGCCTTGATACTCGCGACCTTATTTGCACCATCTTTATTAGAGCATGGTAGACAACCTATTGCGCTTTTCGGGGGATTACTATCTGCCTGTGTTGTATTTGGTTTTGTCATGCGACGTGGATTTTCGCCTGTTTCAATGGTCCTTGCAGGTTTAATGACAAGCCTTTATTGCGGCGCCTTGGCGACATTACTTATTCTTTTAAATGATCGATATCTGATTAGTCTTTTCATTTGGGGGGCTGGCTCCCTCTCCCAACAAGACTGGTCTTTGGTCACTAACCTTTTACCCCAGGTCGCTATTCTAAGTGTGATTTTAATCTTTCTGGCCCGACCAATGGGCCTTTTAGTGATAGGAGATTCAAGTGCCAAATCACTTGGTCTTGATCCAAATATCTTGCGTGTCCTTTGTGTCCTTGTAGCCATTGCTTTATCCGCAGTGGTCACAAGTAATGTCGGCGTTATCGGGTTTATTGGCCTTATCGCCCCAACAATAGCAAGATTATCAGGTGCAAGACGCACTGTAAGCCATCTAATCTGGTCGGCAATCTTTGGTGCGTTGATTTTATGGTTTACAGATAGTGTTATCCAATATCTTGCTGGTAGTTTGAAAGAGTTTGTACCCACAGGTGCTGTTACAGCCTTATTTGGTTCTCCGCTTCTGCTCTTACTAATTCCGCGTTTAAAAATGGCTGTCGAAAATGTGCAAGATCGCAACTTCAACTCATATCAACGCCAGTTATCTACGATCTATATTGTAACCCTATTTTCTATTCTTGGCGCCATTCTATTCATTGCGCTCACAATCGGAAGAACACCTTCGGCAGATTGGAATTTTATCTGGTTCAACGACTGGGCCTTTATTCAAGAATGGCGTTTGCCACGCGTTTTATCCGCCTTTGGGGCCGGTGTCATGCTGGCACTTGCAGGTAGTCTACTACAACGCTTGAGTAATAATGAAATGGCCAGTCCAGAAGTCTTAGGCATTAATGCAGGTGCCATGATCGGTATTTGCATTGGCCTCTTTGTATTTGCCTCCAGTAGCTATCTTTCCTTTATGGTCAGTGCCAGTTGTGGGGCCTTTATCTTTATGCTTCTCTTATTCGGCTTAGGCAGGAAAAACGGCTTTCAGCCAGAACGTATGGTACTCGTCGGGATTTCTTTAGGGGCGATGCTAGATGCATTTGTTGGTGCACTTGCTGCCACTGGTGACATTCGATCTATCCAACTTTTACAATGGATGGCGGGTTCCACTTACGGGGCAAGTATGACATCTGCCCTCACTTGTTTAACTGTTGCACTGATACTCGCAACGCCTGTCTTTATGGCTGGTCGTGCTATGAATTTAATGCAATTAGGTGGTCCAATCGCAGGCTCTCTTGGTCTCAAAGTAAAACAGTTAAGATTACTAATGTTTGGTTTAGCATCCCTGCTGACAGCAGGTGCAACAATCATCGTCGGGCCGTTTAGTTTTATTGGACTAATGGCACCTCATATTGCCTCGGGATTAGGCTTCAAAAAATCTGTCCCACAATTTTTTGTAGCTTGCATCGGTGGTGGCACCTTAATGATATTTGCGGACTGGATCGGACGTGTTGCCAATCATCCTTATGAGATACCTGCAGGTATTTTATCCGCACTCGTTGGAACTCCATTGTTACTTATCTTGATGTCACGACGTGGCACAGAAGAAGGTTTTCTAGAATCAAGCCGCTCTTTCTTTGGATTAAAATCAAAGGCAAATTCATAATGGACTATAATTCTATTTTAAAACTTCCGCTTCCTCACCCAATAGAAACACTAAAAGCGCAAGTTGAAGCACTAAAGGCGCATGAGGTAATCCCGGCAGAATATCACGAAAATCTTGTGCGATATGATACCGACTATGGTGATTTAAGTATTGAAGTCACTAACGATGGCTGGTCCATTAAAATTATTGGCACAAATGAAAACGGCTTAGAAATCTTAAAGAATTTTATCATTGAGCATATATTGGAACATTACCCCAATATACCTGAAGAAATTCTTCAATGGCAGGGATATGAATCTGACACAGGCTACCCTAGCAATTTCCGTCTGGTTGAGATCATTGAGAAAAAATTGATTGATCCTAATATGATCCGTCTTACGGTAAAGGGGAACCATTTGGCTTCTTATGCTGAGAATGGGCTGCATTTTCAGCTACTCATTCCTTCGAATGAAAAACTTCCTGCCATATGGCCTACAAAAAAAACATCTGGCAAAATTCATTACCCCATCGCCAATAATGGAAATGAACAAGGCCTAGATCGACGTGTTTATACCATCCGCCAAATTCGTGTGGAACAAAATGAGTTTGATTTTGATGTCCTAAGGCATGCTGGCGGCATCGCGTCTGATTGGGCAGAAAATGTGTCTATTGGTGATAAGATTGGCATTTTGGGGCCTTCCGGCGGTCATTACCCAGAAGCAAATTGGCTTATGCTTGCTGGTGACGAAACAGCCCTTCCCGCCATTGCGCGTATCTTGGAAAATTGTCCAAAAGATACCACAGGAGAGGCGATCATCTCCCTTAAAGATGTAGAAAAATGGACAATCCAATTGAACAAACCAGACGGTATCAACATCCAATGGCTTGATCATTCTAAAGGAAACATGATCGACACTATTAAAGCCTTAGGTATGCCTGAAAATCAATCAGCATATTTCTGGTTCGGCGGAGAATCTGAAACCGCAGCCGATCTTCGAAAATATTTCAAACATGAATTAGGATTATCATCCAAACAATATTACAGCTCAGCTTATTGGCTTTCTACTTCAAATACTTAGTAAAAAGGCTTCGTAAATCGAAGCCTTTTTCTTAGAAATAACGAGTTAACCTAAGTTGAATATGATCATCATCGCGTGAGCTATATAAAAGCTCTTCTTTCCCAATATTCTGATACATGCGTCCTTCTAGTTCGATGGACCAGAAATCCGATAATCTCGTCTCAGCTTCAACACTAAAAGAAGTCGCTTTTGAAGAAGGGTCGTAAATAACACCGCCTAGGAAACTGGTGTCATCCTCATCATTTAACGTCAAACGTGTTCCGACGAAAATATCATCATCAAACATAGTTGCAGGTGCCAGATCATTACGACCATCATAATGATATTCAAGTAAAATACCGATATCGCCTACATCATCAATCGCACCAAAAAAGGAATATTCAAAACCTGCAGTCATCGCGGCAAAAGAGTCATAGTTATCCGCATTTTCATAAATCGCTTCCAGCTTCCAAAGCCATTCTTCGATGGTTGCTTGAACATCAATACTTGCACGATCAATCAGATCATAATGCGGTATTAAAACAGTATTACCAGAGCCATCCGTGCCCGCGACAAGGCGTGGATCACGACTGGTACCACGGAAATAAGCAGCGCCTAAATCCCAATCACCGACAACATGAGAATAACGCAATGCGTAATCTACATGTTTTTCTTCACGGGAAGATTCATAAACTGCCTGATCCGTATCAACAACTAAACTACCACGTAAGCGCCCATCAACACCGGCAAATGTTCTTTCGCGAAAATAAGGTAAAACAAATGCGTTGATATTTCCCCAATCCTGTTGAACTCCAAGATTGATCATTGGTTGTCCGAGCTTATCCTCGCCATCCACATCTTCAACGGCATCGGTTTGGTTAATAATGTCAACCAAGTGGCGGGATTCTGTTACCCCCCAAAACACTTTATCGGCACCAACAACCACATCCCAGCCATCATTAATATGAAGATAGTTCAGTTCCCGGATATCCCAATGGCTGCGCTCATCATCATGACTATCAAGACGCGCGAACGGATTAAACTCAATACGGTCGTCCCCATCATTCCATTCGTACAACATTTCAGGTTGTAAAACTATGGAACTATTTAGTGTTTGATCTTCTTGTCCTGTCTGAATGGCATCATTAGGAAATACCCGTAAATCTGCTGCGACAAAACCGGAAAATTCAAAATAGGTATCATCATCTGCGACTACAGACTGGCTTAGGCCACCCAAGGAAAGGGTGGCCATGCAGCTGGTCAAAAGCAGTGATTTTGCCAGTTTCTTTGACATTAGCGTGCTCTTTTCAAGCTATTCTTGTTGAAGTCACCATCTTTAAGGCCCGTTTGAAATTCAAACTCTGTGAAAACCAGATGTGTTTTCTTTCCTGTTTGATGGTTCTCCATATCCATCTTATGCGCACGCCAATGCTTGCCTAAATATTGTTTGAAATCTGAATATACCAGAGTTTTCAACAATGTTTTCTTGCGGTCATAGAACTCCGTCTTTTGTTGACGATACTCATCTTTGTCATACCAGACAATTGTCTTTGTATAACCGGAGTTTTCATAGGTTGGGTATTGTTCAACCACGAAACATTCCAAATCACCGCATTTTTCATCACGTAGATATTTATAGGTATATTTCTTCAATTCATTTGCGGATAAATCTTCAAACGCAAATTCAGACCCAACGAAAGGACCAGATTTGTTTTTAGAAGAAATACGTTTCACACGTTTTAATGCTGGTAAATATAACCACTGATCATCCGGATCCAGAATCTTGGCAAAGCTTAGAAAAGCTGTACCTTTCACATCACGTGGCTTGTCAAAGATTGTCAGGCTTTTATCACCGATATCCAATCCTGGAACCTCAAGAACCTTTTGGCGCATTTCACGTTTAGATTCTTCACCATGGCGATTGACCAACACCATTTGCATTGTGGCTTGTGAGTCACCAAAACCATGGTCGCGTTTGTCCCATTCTGTTGCAATTTCCAACCCTTTTTCTTCATCGGTTTGCGCAATAGCAGTTGAAGACAACAACGGGGATGCGAGGGCCAAAAGGCCCAACGCAGCGAAAGAGAAACCTAGTTTTTTAAAACTTTTCATTTTCTTTTCCTTAACAAAATTCATTAGTCAGCCGCTTGCGGCACAGCATTAGTCATTGGTTTCTTGCCACCTAACAAAAGTAATAACGGAGGCAACAATAAGAAATCAACAGCCAAAGCAATCGCAATCGTAATCGCCGTCAACAATCCCATATCCGCATTCAAGCTGAAGGAAGAGAAGAACAACACGCCAAAGCCCATCATTAGTACGGCTGTGGTTACCCAAAGCGCCATACCAACAGTTTTAAAACTATAGCGAACCGCATCCTCAGGGGACTCACCGCGTTCACGGCGTGCACGTACATACTTACTGAGGAAATGTACAGATGCATCTACGATCAACCCAAGGCTGGTTGCGGCAATAACAGATACTGCCAAACCAACTTGTCCCACAAACACACCCCATAGGCCAAATGCCATGGCCGCAGGTAACATATTTGGGATCAAACTGATCAAACCAATACGCAAACTACCCAATGCAACAACCATAGAGATCGAAATCAACACAAAGGCAAGTGCCGTACCGATTAACATGGATTTGATATTACGGTCTGCAATATGAGCAAACATAACCGATGCACCGGACCCATCTGCATACATATATTCAGGCGCATTTAGCTTCAACCATTCACTACCTTTTACTGCAAGGCTACGAATATTTTCACTACTTACGTTATCCAATGTTACAGAAACACGAGTTGCAGATTTATCTACATTAATCTGACTGTTCAAATCCAAACCATATGGCAAAGACATTTCATAAAGCAGCAGATATTGTGCGGCCAATTCGCGGCCTTCTGGCACTTTATAGTAACTTTCGTCATCACCATGCATGGACTTGTTCAAACGCTTCATAACGTCTGTAAATACATTTACGTGAACCACGCCTGGTTGATCGCGTAACCATAATGTGAATTCTTCCAATTTTGCCAAATATTCTGGATCAGAAATACCACCAGAATCAACAGCCCCAACAGAAAACTCCAAATCATAAATACCTGTCAGATTTTCACGTGCAAAATCACTATCCACGCGGAATGGGATAGAATGATCGAAATACTCGACAAATCTATCATCCAGTTCAATACGTGGGATTTGTGCAATCATAATCACGACAACAGCTGTCATACCCACCAATAATTTAGTGCGATGAACCAGCACGAATTCCGCGAATTTGCTCATAAAACCAGATGCATCATCCTTCACCTCTTTCACACGGAAAGGAATAATCGCCGCAACTGCTGGCAAGAATGTCATAGACAATACCCAAGCCGCAACAACACCTGCAGCTGCAATATTACCCAAATCACCAAATGGCGGAGAGTCTGAGAAATTCAAACTTAGGAAACCAATGACGGTTGTGAAGCTTGTCAGGAGTACAGGCTGCGTATTAACACGAAGACTTTCAACAATCGCTTCATGTTTAGTGCGACCCATGCGCATTTCATGCAACATCGTAATTAAAATATGTACACAATCGGCAATCGCAATGGTCAGAATTATAATAGGTGCCATCGCAGAAGGTGGTGTTAATTTCACGCCTGTATGCCCTGCAAAACCCATTGCAGACATCACCGACAGGATAATCACCATCAGGGTAACGATTGTACCAGAAATAGAGCGTAAGAAACCAACCAGTGCCAAAACTATAATGCCAAACATAATCGGGATTAAAGATCCCATATCTTTTTGAGACGCACGTGGGAAGGAGTTACTTAATGGTGCACGACCAGTTACAGCAACTTCCAATTCTGGATATTGCTTCTCAATACTTGCCGCCATACCTTCTGCATATTCAACTGCTTCGGTTAAGGCGATTTGATCATCCTCTGGTAATTGCAGAGTAATATTAATCCCTGTTGTTTTGCTATCTTCGGAAATCAAGCGGCGAGCAAGAACTGGTTCTCTTTGTGCAACAGCTTCAATTTCTTTCAATTGTGCATTTGTTAAACCGCCAGCTTCTTCTACCAGATCCGCGACAATCAAATCATCTTCTTCAGCGATTGTATGTTGGAAATTGGATAAAGAATCCACACGAATTGAATAAGGTACCTGCCAAGAATCTTCGGTAACCTGTTGGATTACCTGAAGCCATTTATTGGTGAAAACAGTACCTTCATTTGGTTTAATAACTAAAAGAACGTTATCAGTCTTTGTATAAATATCTTGTAAACCATCATAGGCTTGAAGCTGAGGGTTATCCTCACCAAAAAACACACGATAGTCACTTGTGAATGCCAAAAAACGCCCGCCTGATGCAAGCGCTAAAACTGCAACAACGCTGAATAGCAATACCAGCCAGCGCCACTTTACAACGCCTTTAGCAAAGCCAAGCGTCAAACTATTAATTAGTTTACTCATCTCCATCCCTTTCAGCGAGTGGCTAACTAATTCCCTTGAAAAAATGTATGTTTCTTCTTTGTACAGATTGATTTTGTAATCCAAAAGAAGTAAACTACACAGTGTAGTATTACAGAATAAATCAAAAGTAAACTACACGGTGCAGTTTTTTTGGAGGTATTCGTGGCAAAAGTTGAGTGTCCGATGATGGCGTTTGGTACTAACGCATTGAAAACGTTAACAAGATCTGAAGAAAAACAGTTGCAAATTATTAATGCAGCCAAGAAAGTTTTTTTAGAAAAAGGTTTTGATATAGCCAGCATGGATATGATCGCTGCAGAAGCGGGTGTGTCCAAACGGACCGTTTATAGCCATTACCAATCCAAAGAAAATCTCTTTGCCAGTATCATGAATGATCTTTGCACCAGTAAAAGAGGCGACATCATTGATGAAACCGAAATGGACGCATGCGACCTCCTTCCAAAGGATAAATCTGCCGAAGAAACCTTAACCATTTTTGGTAACACTTTTCTTACATATATTTATGATCCAGAAGTTCTGGCAATGTTACGCATCATGATTGGACAAGCGGATAAATTCCCGGAGATCGGCGAAAGTTTCTACAATCAAGGCCCTGTTATGACGCAAAATATGCTCACTGCTTATTTTGAACATACCAATGGAACCGGCGAAACGAAGTTTAAGGATACATGTATTGCGGCAAAATCTTTTATTTCTTCTCTTTTGGGGCCGACACATTTGCAATGTATGTTTGGTGGAAAATCGCCTAGCGAAGAAGAAATCAGCACTCATGTAGATAAAGTAACATCCCTATTCCTCTCCTTTTGATAACCTTCAGCCACAACCATAGGAAGTTTTTTCACCATAAAACAAACCTCTTTACATGAATTATATCTAATATAATATGTGGGGAAAACGTATTTTCAGGCAGACAGGAATCATGGCGTCGGAAAACTCAACTGAACAGAACCGTCTCAATGCCTTGCATAAATATCAGGTGCTAGACACCCCGCATGAGCAAGCATTTGATCGATTAACAGAGCTTGCTTCTTCCTTTTATCAATCTCCAATTGCTCTTATTTCTCTGGTCGATTCAGAAAGACAATGGTTCAAAAGCCGCGTTGGGATTGATGCAGAGGAAACACCGCGAGAGATCGCTTTTTGCCATCATGCGATAAAGAATGACGACACATTTATTGTCCAGAATGCTTCTACAGATTCTAGATTTGCAGAAAATCCGCTTGTCACAGGGGATCCCAATATACGTTTCTATGCTGGTGCTCCGCTGAAAACACCTGACGGATATAATATTGGTACTTTATGCATAATTGATAGCAAGCCACATCCAGAATTCCAGAATACAGATGCAAAGCAATTAGAACTACTCGCCAGTATCGTAGTTAGCGAATTAGAGCTAAGAATAAAAAACAAGAACCTTAAAAAAGTAAATAGAGAGCTGGAAATTGCAGAAAAAGCGCGTTCAAGATTTCTTTCCATGTTGAGTCATGAGATTAGAACACCCTTAACTGGTGTTATTGGCCTATCTGAGGCCTTATCGGATTTCGAATTACACGACGAAGCAAGAGAGATTGTTGATGGTATCCATTCATCATCGCAGATCCTGCAAAGTTTATTGAACGACGTGTTAGATTTTGCAAAATTAGAAGCTGGCAAAATTAAGATTCATCACAACAATTTACAATTGGATAAATTTGCACGCGCTGTCTCAAAGCCTTGGCAATTAATTGCGATAGATAAAGGCTTGGATTTCATTCTAGAATTGCAAGAAGACCTGCCGGACACTTTATTTATCGACGAATTACGTCTCAGCCAAGTCATCAACAATCTATTAAGTAATGCGATTAAATTCACCAGCGAAGGTAAGATAAAATTAGAGATTTCTCAGACTAGAGAATATCTGGATGGTTTACCAAGCATTGAAATAACTGTTTCCGATACAGGTTGTGGTATGACATCTGAACAACAAGAGAAGCTTTTTAAACCTTTTGAACAAACCGACTCATCAATTACACGGGAGTATGGTGGAACAGGTCTTGGATTGGCAATTTCCAAAACACTGGTGGAATTACTCGATGGTAGATTAAGTTCTGAAAGTAAGGTTTCAGAAGGTTCTAGATTTAAAATTCTACTGCCAATACCAAACTCAGCCCCCCCTCCTCAACAAGAGACAGATAGTCAAACCAAAGCAATTGATAGTCTGAAAATTTTAATCGTAGATGATATAAAAATTAATCGAGATATTGCACGCCATATAGTGCAAAAACTTGGTGCAAAATGTGACGAAGCATCTGATGGTTCTCAGGCAGTCTCTCTTGTCAGAGAGAATGATTACGACATCATATTGATGGACGTTCACATGCCTCAGTTAAGTGGTAATGAAGCGGCCAAACAAATTGAAACATTTAAACCTGATCAGAAAATCGTATTTTTGAGTGCTGATGATGATATCAACAATGACAGTCAACATCTTTATCTCACCAAACCGTTATCACTTGATAAACTGAATATGGTTCTAAACCATAAAAGCTGAGTTAGAGAGATTAAGTAAGTCTAATAGACAAAAGGCCTGAGAAAATTCTCAGGCCTTTTTATTTCTATCTTAACCACCGAAGTCATCAAGCATGATATCGTCGCGATCAACGCCCATATCAAGGAGCATATTGATTACTGAAGAGTTCATGATTGGAGGACCACACATGTAATATTCACAATCCTCTGGTGCTTCATGGTTCTTCAGATATTCTTCATAAAGTACATTATGAATAAAACCTGTATACCCGTCCCAATTATCTTCTGGCAGCGCATCAGACAGCGCAACATGCCATGTGAAATTCGGGAATTCTTTTGCCAATTCATCGAAATCTTCAACGAAGAACATTTCACGTTTAGAACGCGCGCCATACCAGAAAGTGATCTTACGATCCTTATTCTTCAAACGTTTCAATTGGTCAAAGATATGACTACGCATTGGCGCCATACCAGCACCACCACCAATAAAGACCATTTCTTTTTCTGTTTCACGAGCAAAGAACTCACCAAACGGGCCGGAAATTGTCACTTTATCACCGGGTTTCAGGTTAAAGATGTAGGATGACATCTTGCCCGGAGGAATCCCTTGTGTCCCCGGAGGAGGAGAGGCCACACGAACATTCAACATGATCATACCCTTTTCCTCAGGGTAGTTGGCCATCGAATATGCACGCTCAACTGGCTCATCAACAACAGATTCAAATTGCCACAAATTAAACTTGTCCCAATCTTCCCGATATTCTTCTTCAACATCGAAATCTTTATAAGACAGTTTATGGGCAGGTGCTTCGATCTGAATATAACCACCCGCACGGAAATTCACATCCTCACCTTCCGGCAAGTCCAAAATCAAAGCTTTAATAAAGGTCGCCACGTTTTCATTGGAACGTACGGTACATTCCCATTTCTTCACACCGAAGACTTCTTCCGGTACTTCGATATCCATGTCTTGCTTGACTGCAACCTGACAAGATAAACGATCCCCGCAAGAGGCTTCACGCTTGGTGATATGGCTTTCCTCAGTTGGCAGGATAGACCCGCCGCCTGCATGTACCTTCACACGACATTGCGCACAAGTACCACCACCACCACAAGCAGAAGGAACAAATAATTTTTGTTCGGCCAGCGTTTGCAACAATTTACCGCCAGCTGGGACTGAAACAGTTTTTTCGCCGTTAATTGTAATATTCACATTACCTGTAGACACCAGACGCGAACGCGCCGCCAAAATGATCGTTACCAAAGCCAGTACGATCAAGGTGAAAAGCAGAATGCCTAATCCAAAAGTTGCCATTCTCGCCTCCCTTACAATTTCACGCCGCTAAAGGACATGAAGGCCATTGCCATCAATCCTGCGGTGATAAAGGTAATTCCCAGACCTTGCAGGCCATCAGGAATATCAGAATATTTCAGTTTCTCACGTACACCCGCCATGGCCACAATCGCCAAAGCCCAACCAAAACCGGAAGACACACCATATGTCGCAGCTTCCGCAAAGTTATAGTCACGCTCAACCATGAACAATGAACCACCCATAATCGCACAGTTCACCGTGATCAATGGAAGGAACACACCTAAGGCATTGTATAGGGGTGGGAAATACTTATCCAAAACCATTTCCAAGATCTGAACCAAGGCCGCGATCACACCGATATAGGAAATCAGACCCAAGAAGGTCAGATCAACATTTTCAAATCCTGCCCATGCCAAGGCACCCGGTGCCAACAAGTAAGTCAGAATTAAATTGTTCACAGGTACGGTTAATGCCTGCACGATCATCACAGAAATTCCCAAACCAATCGCCGTTGCGATCTTTTTAGATACAGCGATGAAGGTACACATACCCAAGAAGAATGACAGCGCGAGGTTTTCAACAAAGACCGCCTTTACGGCTAATGAGAGAAGCTCTTCCATCTTAGTGTTCCTCTACCGCTTGAATTTTATATTCACGTTCTTCAACCTGATCTTTTTTCCATGTACGGAACGCCCAAATGATCAAACCGATCACGAAGAAAGCAGATGGTGGTAATAACAACATACCATTTGGTACATACCAGCCACCGTTATTCACTGTTTCAAGAATGGTCACACCGAAAAGGGAACCCGCCCCGAATAATTCACGGACAAAACCAACCAACATCAAGATCAAACCATATCCTAACCCGTTACCAACACCATCAATGAAGGAAGCAACAGGTGGGTTTTTCATAGCAAATGCTTCGGCACGTCCCATTACAATACAGTTTGTAATAATCAAGCCCACAAATACGGATAAGGTTTTTGAGATTTCATAAGCATAAGCTTTCAAAATCTGATCAACCATGATCACCAAAGACGCAATAATCACCATCTGTACGATAATCCGAATAGACCCCGGAATATGATTACGGATCATGGAAATAAACATGGAGGAGAAGCCAGTCACCAAAGTCACCGCAATCGCCATAACCAAAGATACTTGTAGAGACGATGTTACCGCCAAGGCAGAACAGATACCCAATACCTGCAAGGTAATCGGGTTGTTATCCACCATAGGATCAAGAATTAAATCTTTACTAGACTGAGACATTATAGGTCTCCTTCTTTAAGGTAGGACAAGAACGGCGCATAACCCGCCTCACCCATCCAGAAACGTACCAGATTATCAACACCATTAGAGGTCAAAGTCGCACCCGCCAAAGCGTCTACATAGAAATCCTGACCCGCAGCTGGTGCTGCTTTTGCCACTGTGATCTGAAGAACACCGTCTTCGTCATGCAATTTCTTGCCATTCCACAAGGCTTTCCAACGTGGATTGTCGACTTCCGCACCTAGGCCCGGTGTTTCACCATGGCTGTAGAATTGCAGACCATAGATATCATTGCCGTTCTCTTCCAACGCAATGAAACCATAAAGCGTAGACCAAAGACCATAACCATGGATCGGCAGGATCACTTTGTCCAAGCTACCATCTTCATTACGAAGTAGATAAACAGTCACAAATTTGGACTGGCGACCAATGGAAGCAGGATCATCCGTCAACGCAACAGAAGTCGCTGGATCATCAGCAGCAGCGCGATCATCAAATGTGGCTGCGTCAAACTGATCCGTGAATTTACCAGTTTCAATTTCCAAAACATGCGGTTCAAACACTTTAAAGGCTTCAACCACATCTGACCCTTCTTCATAAAGGCCGGCCACCTGAAGGATGTTTGTTTGCTTATCCTTAAGTTTGTTTACTTCTTGGATAGGACGCAAATATACAGCAACGGCGGATACCACCATGGAAGCTACCAGACAGATTGTAACCGCAACAAAGACAGTCTTTGGTACAGAATCCGCAGGCAAATCCAAGAAACGACGCAGAAGCCCTTTATTTTCATTATGCTCATGCATTGCGTTTAGCCCTCCGTTTAATATTGGCCTGGACAACGAAGTAATCGATCAATGGTGCAAAGACGTTACCGAACAAAATCGCCAGCATCATGCCTTCTGGGAAGGCTGGGTTGATCACACGGATCATCACCACCATGAATCCGATTAACGCCCCATAAATGTAACGACCTGCATTTGTATGACTTGCAGAAACAGGCTCCGTCACCATAAACGCCAAACCAAAGGCATAACCACCTGTTACCAGATGCCAATACCAAGGCATTGCAAACATTGGATTGGTTTCAGACCCGATAAAGTTTAGCAGTAGAGAGAAACCGATCATGCCCCCTAAACAACCAACAATCAGGCGCCAGTTCGCAATCTTGGTAATCAACAAGAAACCTAAGCCAATGAAACATGCCAAGGCAGATGTTTCACCGATAGACCCTTGGATTGTGCCAAGAAAAGCGCTCATCCAATCGATGCCGTAAGCACCTAATTCTTCAAAGCCGTTAGATGCACCAACAGAAAGGGCTGTGGCACCAGAGAAACCATCAACTGGTGTCCAGATTGTGTCACCTGACATTTGCGCAGGATAGGCGAAATACAAGAAAGCACGGCCTGTCAAAGCGGGGTTCAAGAAGTTTTTACCAGTACCACCGAAAACCTCTTTACCAATCACAACACCAAAAGCGATACCCAAAGCAACTTGCCATAATGGCGCGCTTGGCGGCATGATCAGCGCATAAAGCATGGAAGTTACAAGGAAACCTTCATTCACTTCATGACCACGAACTGTGGCAAAGATTACCTCAAAAATACCACCGACAATCAACGTTGTCAGATAAATTGGTAAGAAATAGGTAAGGCCATGCAGGATATTACCAACCGGATTTGCCGGGTTAAAACCGATCCCCAACAAATCAATCAAACCAGCACGCCATCCAGATGGCTCAAAAGTTTGATAGGCTGTATTTACTTGATAGCCCACATTATAAAGACCAAACAGGATCGCAGGAATTGTTGCAATCACCACATAGGTCATAATACGTTTCATATCTACATAAGAACGCGCATGCGGTGCCACAGTTGTCACTGTCTTTGGTGTGTATAGGAAACTCTCCACCATTTCATAAACAGGGAAGAATTTCTCGTATTTACCGCCCTTTAGGAATTGCGGCTCGATACGATCGAAAAAGTTACGAAGACCCACGGCTTAACCCTCTTTCTCAATCTTGGTGAGGCAATCGCGAAGCGCGAGGCCATATTCGTATTTAGCAGGACAAGCAAAGCCAACCAGACCTAAATCCTCTTCATCAAGTTCCAACGCACCCAGCGCTTGCGCCTGATCTGTATCCATCACCAGCAAGGAACGTAACAATTGTGTCGGCAAAAAATCTTGTGGCATCAAACGTTCAAACGTACCTGTTGGCACCATCGCACGACGACCACCATTTAAATTGGATGTCAGTGCATATAGCTTTCTTGAAAAAGCGGAACCAAGAACCGGTTGAATGGCAAATTTGGATGCCATTGGACGAATCCAACCCATCGGTATTTGCTTTTGATCTTCTTCAATCACTGTAATCTGACGTGCATAACGCCCTAGATAAGCAGAAGCACCCTCACCAGCACGACCACTCAGAATAGAGCCGGAAATCATGCGAACCGGAAGATCACTTGGCAGGTCTTTTTCGACCAAGTCCATCATAGATGCACCTGCAATGGTACGAACCAAACGTGGCTTCGCACATTGTGGCCCGGTCAAGGCAATTACGCGACTTGGATCATAGAAACCTGTCTCCAGTAACTTACCAATGGCAATCACATCCGCATAACCAATAGTCCATACAGATTTATCGCCAACAGGGGGTTCCAAGAAATGAATATGTGTTCCGGCCAAACCAGATGGATGCGGGCCAGAGAAACCAGCAGCAACAACACCTTTAATATCAGCACCCGGGATATCTGCACCTGATGGCTGACACAAGTATGTTGTGCCTTCGGTTAGAACTGTAATTGCTTCTAAACCTTTGCGGAATGCCGCAGCTTGATCTGCAATAATCGGTGTGGGATCAGCTGCCAAAGGCTCACTATCCGTCGCCGTCACAAAGATCGCTGCCGGACGTTCGTCCGATGCAGGTACTTTGGAATATGGTCTTGTGCGGAAAGAAGTCCATAGACCAGAAGCACAAAGACGCGCGCTTAGCCCATCAGCGGTGGATGCATCTCCGATATCAGAGAAATTAACGGGCTCTGCCGCTTTTTCATCAATATCAATTACCACACTGATCAATACACGACGCTCACCACGATTCACAGCGCGTACGCGACCGGACACGGGGGATGTTACCAAAACATCAGGGGTATCTTTATGGGATAAAATTGGGGAACCTACACCGACTGTGTCCCCTTCCTTAACCGCAAGGCGCGGTTTAAGGCCGACATAATCAGCACCCAGAATGGCCGCAGAGCCAACGGATACTGCGTCATCGATTTCCTGTGACGGTGCACCTAGCACCGGAAGATCTAGACCTTTAGTTAGCGAAAAATTCTGCACGGTTTAGCAGTCCTATATAATTTTTTTGCTCTTATGCGATAAATATCCAATCTCTTCAAAGGATTTTTTGTGAGAATGCGAATTTTTTTGTTGTATCCGTCCCTATTCTCGACCATAAGCAGCCCCAATAAATTGATCCCATAGACCTTTATGACAAATTTCATTTATGGCTTGGAGGTTCCCAGTGCCGGATAACACCCTAATTACACGTCGAAATTTTCTACTTTTATCTGCTGCTGCAATTGCGATTGCCGGATGTCAGGCTGAACCGAAGGTTCTAAAACTGACAGGCCCTGCGATGGGGACAAGTTATTCGATTATCGCCATTGATAAATCTGGAACGCTTACCGAAGCAGATATACGCGACTCAATTGAGACAGAATTGAAAAAGGTAAATGATCACCTTTCAAACTGGGACCCAAATTCTGAAATCTCTCGCTTTAACAAATCACCCTCTACTGAAACTATCTCTGTTTCACCAATGTTGGCAGAAGTGATGCAAGCCGCACAGGAAATCCATGTGGCCAGTGAAGGACAATTTGATGTGACACTAGGTCCTTTGATTGACCTTTGGGGCTTTGGAGCGAAAGATCGTGAATTGCAAACACCCACTGATTTGGAAATTGCAGAAGCTTTGAAAATCTCAAATCAAAGCCAAAATCTATCCATTACGGATCAAACCTTACAAAAGCATTTACCAGATACAAGCATTTATCTATCTGCCATTGGCAAAGGATATGGTGTTGATGTGTTGGCACGTAAACTGGCAGAGCTTGGTATCAAAGATTATATGGTGGAAATTGGCGGTGATCTCTATACAGCAGGTAAAAACCCGCAAGGACAACCTTGGAAAATCGGGGTCGAAACACCAAATGCGTTGGATCGTTCTACCCATCAAGTGGTCGATTTATCCAATCTAGGCATGGCAACATCTGGTGATTATCGAAATTATTTTGAGAAAGATGGTCAACGTTATTCTCATATTCTGGATGCGCAGACAGGCCGCCCTATCACTCATAGAACGGCGTCTGTGACTGTCTTGGCGGAAAACGCCATGTTGGCTGATGGATGGGCAACCGCGATGTTGGTTTTGGGTCGTGAACGTGGCTTAAAAATCGCAAATCAGCTTGATATGGCTGTTTTATTCATTGAAAGAGATGCTCAGACAACCCATACTAAGTTCATCACAACACCAAGCAATCGCTTTACCGCTTTGCAAGTTAAGGAATAAGGATAAGTTATCTATGGAAACCTTCTTTCTCGCTTTTGGATTACTGTTAATCGTAATCGTTGGCATGGCTCTTGGTGTGATCTTTCAGGGCAAAACTATCAAAGGCAGCTGTGGTGGCCTCAACGCCATCGCTGATGCGGATAAATGTCTGGTATGCAGCAAAGAGATTGATCCAGACAGCCCTTTGCGCGAACGCTTACTTTGCCCACGCGGTAAAGAAATTGCCCGTAAACGCGCCGAACAAGCGAAGGCCTGACGCTACTGAACAGTGCAAGTGAGCGAGATGAAGTATGTGTTGGAAAAATAAAAACAATTTCACTCGTAATGGTATTTCATTTGTTTCCTGTATCTTTTTTTTCGGACTAACAACGATCTCATCTATCGCGGCAGATGAATACAAAGCTTCTGACGGCACAATTATCAAGAGAGAGTTTTTTGGTAAAATAAAGCCGAAACGCACAATTGTTGTTTGTTCCGATAACCAAGAATTTTATCTTAAAAGACTTCACCGATTTAACGAGTATGTTCTAGCGGATAAGAGCTACGTTATTTTAAATGGACAAAATGATATTGTTGATGTGGAATCTGAAGAGGTTACATTAGTTTATTTTGGCACAGCAAATAGTCCAGTTGATGACAATAAGTGTTTAAAAAAGTTTTCGGGATTTTTGAAATCTGTTGCAGAAGTTAGGGCAGTTTTTGAAGATGAGAACTATATTGATAATATCTTAGGTCCGGGTGCCAGTGAGCGATTTACGCCACTTTTATGTCATAATACTCTAACAAAAGATTACAAGAAATCTATAAGTTTGCGGCGTGATACGGCTTTATCTTGTGTCCATGAGAGTTTTGAATTTCTTTTTCACGTTAGAACAAATGTCTGTTCTAAAAATTGCGAAACCTTTTATGAAAACTAATCACGTTTTCGATACTGTCGACACTCTATCTCACCCGATTCTGATGACTGTACTTGGATAAGATTGTAAGCTATCTATAAATATATACTG
>NZ_SMMC01000192.1:22584-36314 GCF_009711445.1 Curvivirga aplysinae
ATAGAGGCCTACACTAGATTGGACTCTGAGCCCCCACAGGCGTAAAACCAACAATCAATAAACCCGCTGCGGCAATTAAACCGAAAAGCCAGAGCTGCCATTTTGGACCTTCTGCTTTCCAGACACGTCGATATTGGAAGCCTGCAAGACAGGCGATCACAAAGATAATAGTGGCGCTTAAAGATGTAAGGGTGACTGTCATCTTAAAGAAACTCTTCCCTGAAAAGTGAATTTGGCTTTATACTCATAAGCATAGTAAGTGTGACAATCAAGTGAGGAGGATCTACATGCCTGTCTCTTTTCAAGCACCAAAAAGGGGTGATAAAGACAAGAACAAGACCGTTAGCCAGTCAAATGAAAGTAATCTGGCCCAAGATACAGCCACCGTTCAAGACGTATTGACCAAGAAAGGCGATACTGTTTTTTCCATTCGACCAGAAGATACATTAGGTCAGGCTGTGGAACTTTTAAGTGAAAAACACATCGGTGCCCTCGTCGTAACAGACGCCAATGGTGAATTAAAGGGTATTCTTTCTGAACGCGATATTGTACGTAAACTCGCCCAGACACCGGGCAAAACACTTCCCCATAAAACCGAACAGGTCATGACCAGCAATGTTGAAACCTGTACCCGTCAAGAAAGCCTTATTTCCGTACTTTCACGCATGACTGAAGGGCGCTTCCGCCATATGCCTGTCGTGGAAAACAACCGTTTATTTGGCATTGTTACCATAGGTGATGTGGTCAATTACCGCTTGGTTGAACTGGAATATGAAGCCTTACAGCTTAAACAACTTGTTGTTGGGTAACGCATTTTACCTTTGGATAAGACAAATTACTGATTATCCAAATTGAAATTTATTCTATCAATCGGGTTCTTATAGTCAGTTCTGGATGGAGAGGGTCATGTGACCCTCATCCACATCAAACAAAGGACTGAATGCAGAAACTGTCTCTCTCGATTCTTGAGGTATTCCTGAAGATCTAAGTGCGGAAACACTTTCTTCTCTGCCTATCAACATCAACAAAGCTTTGAATAAATATCATATACTCAATCTGGTTGGCATTAAATTTTCCAATGACACATCAATAAATCTGAAATAAAATACACTATATTTCAGTTTTTCAGGAATTGCCGCATGAATATTAAGATCTCAGTTTTGAAAATGTTTATCGCTGTCGTAGAGGCTGGTAACATTCATGATGCTGCTGAAAAAGTAGGGCGGTCCGCTTCAGCAGTTTCTACGGCTTTAAAATTGCTGGAAGAAGAAGTAGGCGGTACCTTATTTGAAACCGACCGTAAAAACCAGTTAACGCCACTTGGGCAATATCTTTATGATACTTCATTGATACAAGTAGGCGGATATGAAAAAGCTTTGTTAAATGTACAAGCCTTTGCCAAGGGACATCTTGGACAAGTACAGGTTGCTTCTATCCCCTCAGTCGCAACATCCCTAATGCCTAAAGCTCTAAAAGAGTTTAAAAAAGAATATCCGCATGTGGATATTGAGTTATGGGATATGGACACTGCCACAATCGCCCGTTGGGTCGAACAAGGAAAATTGGATTTCGGTATTGGTGGCATCCCAAATAATCCAAAAGTAGAATTTGATCCAATTTATGATGATGAACTGGTTCTCGTCTTTCCTAAAAGCTTTCCCATCAACATTCCCGATGACTCCATAGATATTCGAAGCCTGTTTTCATTTCCTTGTATTACCAACGGAATTATTGCCACATCAACTGATGAAATGTTGCAGGAATTTCATAATGCATCCCGCATGAATGTGCATAATACATCCTCTATTTTGGCTTTAGTCGCTGCTGGAGTTGGCTTGACAGTGTTACCCCGTCTTTCAGTGGCAATGGACATTCCGGGTATCGATATTTGCAAGGTCAATTTGACAGAAAACACCCGACCCGTTGGATTGATTACAAATCCGACACGCCCAGCAACGCCTGTTTCGGATTTATTCCTGACGCATTTTAAAAATCAAACCCAATCTAAAACTTAATCATAAACTGGTGTTTTGATTTCTATTTTTGAGTTGTGTAAATTTCACTTCAATAAAATTGAAAGTAAATACAATTTTATTCCATTGAATTAAATTCCTAACTACCTTTTTATCAAACTTAACTTTTCATACGAATTTTGAGAGATAAAAATGTCAGAAATATATCGCAACTTCATTGCAGGTGAATGGGCAACAAGTAACAACGCAATTGACAACATTAACCCTTCAGATATTTCTGATGTGATTGGGCAATACGCTCAAGCATCTGCAGCGCAACTTCAAGAAACAATTGAAGTAGCAAAGCAAGCACAAAAAGAATGGCAAGCAACCAGCCTAGAAAAACGCCAAACTGTCTTAAATAAAATCGGCGAAGAAATGATGGCGCGAAGTGCAGAGCTTGGCGAACTGTTAGCACGTGAAGAAGGTAAGCCACGCGCAGAAGGCGTTGGTGAAGTCTATCGCGCAGGCCAATTCTTTACTTATTACGCAGCGGAAGTTTTACGCCAAATCGGTGAAAATGCAGATTCCGTACGTGATGGTGTAGAAGTAGACATCCGTCGTGAACCCATGGGTCTTGTAGGTGTTATTTCACCTTGGAACTTCCCAACAGCAACAGCCAGTTGGAAAATCGCACCGGCATTAGCTTACGGCAATGCGGTGATCTGGAAGCCTGCGAACTTGACCCCTGCAAGTGCGTGGGCCTTAACTGAAATCATTTCTCGTCAGGATATCCCGAAAGGCTTGTTCAGCTTAGTGATGGGATCTGGTGCAGAAATTGGTCAAAACCTGATTGAACATCCAGAAATCAATGCGATTTCTTTCACAGGCTCCTATCAAGTTGGTAAAACGATTGCCCGTGCTTCCGCGGAAAATTTCACCAAGTTCCAATTGGAACTTGGATCTAAAAACGCCCTTCTGGTTATGGATGATGCGGATTTGGATATTGCAATCCCAGCGGCTGCTGGCGGTGCGTTTGGCGGGACGGGTCAAAAATGTACAGCTTCTTCTCGCTTAATCGTTCATGAGTCCATTCATGATCAATTTGTAGAACGCATGTTAGACGCCACAAAAGCATTTAAAGTTGGTCATGCTTTGGCAGACGGCACCCAGCTTGGTCCTGTTGCAAGTGAAGCACAATTAAACGCCAACCTTGATTATATGAAGCTAGCCGCAGAAGAAGGTTGTGAGATTGCCTATGGTGGTGAGCGTTTAAGCCTTGAACATGACGGCTTCTATATGTCCCCAGCCCTATTATTGGGCGGCAACAATCAAATGCGCGTGAATCGCGAAGAAATGTTTGCCCCAGCAACATGTGTGATCAAAGTAGGCAGCTATGAGGAAGGATTGGCAACAGTCAATGACACAGATTACGGCCTAACAGCAGGTATCATTACTCAATCTTTGGCAAAGGCGACCCATTTCCGTCGCCATGCAGAAACAGGATGTGTCATGGTAAATCTGCCAACAGCTGGTACTGATTATCATGTTCCATTTGGTGGTCGGAAAAATTCTAGCTATGGGTCCCGTGAACAAGGGAAATACGCAGAAGAATTCTATACACAAGTGAAAACATCTTACATTTTCTCTGGTTCACCATTCTAAAAAGACGGGATGTGGGAAATGGGACAAACACCACTGATCATTGACGCGTTACAGTATAATAACTGGTCCGAAGATATCTTTAAGCAAATGCGTGAAGGCGAAGTTTCTGCCGTTCATATCACCATCGCTTATCATGAAGATTTTGCTGAGACCGTTGAAAATATGATCACTTGGAACAAATATTTTCAGAAATATTCTGATTATATTATCCATGGTAAAACTGCAGCCGATGTAAAACGTGCTAAAGCCGAAGGAAAGACTGCGATTATCTTCGGTTTTCAGAATTGTTCCCCAATTGAAGATGATATTGGATTGGTCAAAGTTCTACATGATCTTGGCGCACGTTTCATGCAACTTTCCTATAACAACCAAAGCCTCCTTGCGACTGGCTGTTATGAGGCAAATGACCCCGGCATTACCCGCATGGGACGTCAAGTTATTCGTGAAATGAACCGTGTGGGTTTGGTGGTTGATATGAGCCATTCTGCGGAACAATCAACGCTAGAAGCCATTGAACTTTCCGAACGCCCTATCGCTATCACCCATGCCAATCCATCCTTCTGGTTTGAAGCTTTACGCAATAAATCAAATACCGTGATTAGTGCTTTATCAGAAAGTGGCGGGATGCTTGGTTTTTCCATGTATCCCCATCATTTAAAAGATAAATCCAATTGCAGTCTGGAAAGCTTCTGCCAGATGATTGCAGATAGTGCTGAGAAATTTGGCGTCGATCATATCGGGTTTGGTAGCGATTTATGCCAAAACCAACCCGATAGTGTGGTAGAATGGATGCGAAATGGCACATGGACAAATGAAATGGATTATGGTGAAGGCAGCAAATCTGCCGCAGGTTTTCCTGATCAACCGGATTGGTTTCAAGACAACCGAGGCTTTAAAAATATAATAAAAGGCCTGTCCACCGTTGGATTTAACGACGAAGAAATCGCAAAAATCGCGGGTAAAAATTGGCTGTCATTCTTTGAAAAATCATTTTCTGCCAAGGAAAGCTAAGAAATGGCGACAGAACAACAAAAAGCGTCAAAAAGAATAGGGAAACGGCCGGCTGCCGAAATTTTAACATTAAAGAAAATGGGCACATCATTTTCTTCTCGCCTCAGTTTCATGAGAAATCTGATCCGTAAAATTCATACCCAGAAATGGAAATTGGAACGTAGAGAATTTAACATAAACTCAGATGGTTTTGGGCACGCAGTTTATACAGCACATACTGGTGAAAGAGCCTATTCACTGGTCGTCTTCACCCATGATTTACCGCCTGAAAAACGTACCGACCGTGTCATCGCAGAGGCATGGGATGCGACATTTAATCTGTTTGACGGGATTCCATCCGGCGACGATATCGAACGTTTGTCTCAAAATACACCAAAACAGGAAGCTGGACGATTTAGTCAAAAAGAACTTGTACTTGGTCGGGCAAATAAAAGCCTACGTATGTTTGCAACGATGTTGGAATGTTTAAAAGCTGGACAACAACCAAATATTGATGATGTCGCTGCAGTTGGATATTTGATGCGTACAACGGCTGTTTATGGCAGTGGAAAATTTGGCTGTGCTGATCGTTCTGCCACTGATGGGCGTGCAGAGATTCAATCATCTTTTCATGCTGAGATGTTGGCTGTCTATCTATTTCGCAGTTTTACAATTGACCTGATTGACCATATTGCAAAAACCCAAGCACCTGATACAGCTGTTGCTCTGGATGATACGATCAAACGCTTCTTGGGAATTGGTAACTCAACAGGCCTAGGCATGGCACCGTTTTTATTAAAACATTCAAAATTGATGCATCAATGGGTGAACTTGAAAGAAGAGGCATTATGCCGTTGTCGCAACCAGTCTGTTAATCCATCAGCTGCTAAATCCAAATTACAAACCCTTATGCCTGTGGCTTTAAGACATCTGGATCAATGGAATGTGGAAGATCAAACACAAACCTCAGATATCCTAAAGTTACGCAGCGATATTCATACCTTTAATCACTGGATAAATGGAAATGACACGGCATCCAATCAATATTGGAATGACATCTATATTTTTGCAGCAAACAATCTTTGCATCGAAGCGCTCTCTTTTATTGAAAGCTTGATCATCGAATGTAATGGCGATTTGGTCGATGAGTTAGCAGATCAAATGTTTGAAGCGCAAGGTAAGGATTTTGACCCGACAATGTCTTTGTCTCAAATTCAGGACTTCCTCCATACACATTATGCCTGGGTTGATGATATAGATTTTGCGACTGACAGTAATAACGCCATGTTCTGGTATTATTCCGAAGAAAAGTTAGAACCACGTTTTGGCAGTCGTGCCGAAGTACCCGGTGCAGAGTTAGAAATGCCTTTGGCTATTGCGCGTGATGTAGTCGCCTTAAAAGCAGCTATTAAAGATCTAAATCAAGAAATCACCGTTGCTGATTTTTTAATGGAACATGATGAATTTCGCCATGTGGTTCGACGTATTCAAACCGTTGCCAATTATCCTTATGGTGAAGTCTATGACAATTTGATCAGTGATGAGACACGACCAATCGACTTATTGCGCTTCAAACTTGCCTTCTTCGGTGCCAATAAATTTGACCCAAAATCAAGTCTTTGGACACGTATTAATATGTATCAAGGCGCCCCTCTTTTGGATGAAATCTTGGATGTGAATCCAGATTCATGGGCTTATCCAGTTAAGCCGGAGGTAAACTCATGACAGATACATTTGGTCCAGTTTCATTAAGCGAATTGATGTTCTTTACAAGCCGCGCGGCCTTTGGGGCCGGATGTTCCTATGGTATTGCAGAAGATGTAGCGACAGCCGCTGTTTGGTTCGCGAAACAAGGAATTGACCCTACAGGTCCACTGGCGAGAGCATTAGATACCGTTTTTGACAGCCCATCATCCACAGAGTTACAAAAAAGCGAATTGGAAGGCCAGATAAAGCTGTCCGCCAAATCAGGTTCTGTAACATCTGCGATTTACGCAGGTGTCATTGCAAGTGATCAATTAGCTCTCATAAATGGCGATAAAAACCGGGCAATAAGAATTGAAAACGTAGAGTCTCCAGCCTTAGTTGAAGCTTTTATAAAAGCACTTAGCCCGATAGGAACTTTAGTGAAACTTTCTGCTTCAGAGGATATTAATAATCCACAGACCGGCGATTTAACTATTTCCACAGATCAAGTGGTTGAATTGAATAAAAGTCAAACACATACCTCCTTAAATGATCATCATAATATATTGGTAAGCCAATCGGGATGGGATGGCATTCTAAAACATTTCAAAAATAGCCTAGTAGAAGCAACGGAAGCATCTCGTCTCAGCGGTGCTGGTGCAGGCTTGGTAGATACAGATTAAGTAACGGATAAAAATAATGGCAAAATTAACTGCAACAGAAATTGAATCATTGGCGTTTGATGCTTTGTTAGGTGCGGGTACGAATGAGACATCTGCGCGTTCCATGGCGCGTGCCGCCGCAGCCGCAGAAGTCGATGGTATTCGTAGCCATGGATTGGTTTATATCCCGATTTATTGTGAACATGTGAGATGTGGCAAAGTCATTGGCAATGCATTACCGGAGGTCAAACAGACTGCAGCTTCGTCTATCCATGTAAACGCTAATAGCGGTTTCGCACATCCTGCAATTGATGCGGGTTTTGAAAAACTGATTCCTGCGGCAAAAGAAAACGGTATTGCCGCTCTTGGAATCTATAACTCTTATAATTGCGGTGTCTTAGCCTATCATGCTGAAACGCTCGCAAAAGAAGGACTTGTGGCGCTTTGCTTTACCAACGCACCAGCATCAATTGCACCTGTGGGTGGAAAAAAACCTGTCATAGGTACCAACCCGTATTCCTTGGCCATTCCGGGGGAAGATGGGGAAGCAGCTTTTGTCATTGATCAATCTGCAAGTGTCATTGCTAAAAGCGAAATTAATCTTCATGCCCGTGAAGATAAGCCGATCCCAGAAGGTTGGGCATTTGATGCAGAAGGAAACCCAACGACAGACCCACATGCTGCATTAAAAGGCAGTATGGCACCAAGCGGTGGATATAAAGGATTTGGCAATGGTTTGATGGTAGAGATTTTTGCCGCGGCATTATCCGGTGCGTTCTTGGGTAAAGATGCAAGCCCATTTGCAGGTACGGCTGGTGGTCCACCAAAGACAGGACAATTCTTTATCGCAATCTCGCCTCAACATTTTTCCGGCGAGTTGTTCGCAGAACGCGTAACAGATTTATGTAGAGCTATAACAGATCAAGACGGTGCACGCCTTCCGGGATCACGCCGCAAGAACAATCGCATTGAAAATCAAGATGATGGCGTTGAAGTCAATGATGATCTGATCGAGAAAATCAAATCTTTCAATTCGTAATCGTTATAACAATCCCTCAAACTAAAAAGTTTGGGGGATTATTTTGTGTTACAGTTTTATGAAAACGAAACCCATACGAAACCATAAGGTGATCTTTTTCATAATATTGTCATAAAAAACGAAACTATTCATCACGTATCTGTCACCAAGTTTTCGTGAAGCTCTCCTATAAGAAGCGATCTTTTATGCAAAAATGATTCTTCTCTCGGGAGTTACGACAATGAAATTTAAAAATATAGCTGCAGCTGCAGCGATCGCTTGGGGCTCGGTTGCAAGCGCAGCAGCATATGCCGAAACCGAAATTACTTGGTGGCATGCAATGGGTGGTCAATTAGGTGAAACAGTTAACCAAATCGCCGCTGATTTTAACGCATCACAAAATGATTACAAAATCACACCTGTCTATAAAGGTGGCTATGAAGAAACATTAACTGCAGGAATCGCCTCTTTCCGCGCAGGCGAACAGCCAAATATCCTACAAGTTTTTGATGCAGGCGCAGCTACAGTAATCGCAGCAAAAGGTGCAGTCCTTCCTGTTCAAGATTTGTTGAACGAAAATGGCGGTAATTTCGATATCAATGATTATATTGCTGGCGTCCGCTATTTCTATGCCGACGCAAATGGTAAAATGATCGGAATGCCATTTAACTCTTCTACACCAGTATTATACTATAATGAAGAAGCACTAAAAAAAGCTGGTGTTACAGCACCGAAAACATGGGAAGAATTTGAAACAAAAACCGGCCCAGCTTTGAAAGCCGCTGGTTATGTGCCATTGAGCCAGTCTCACCTGCCGTGGATTTTCACAGAGAATTTCTTCTCTCGCCACGACCTACAATTTGCGTCTGACAATAACGGTTATGACAGCACAAATGTTGAAATCAAAGTCAACCATCCTGCAATCAAAGATCATTTCACCGCTTTGAAAAAATGGAAAGATGAAGGTATCTTTGGTTTCTATGGCGCAAGCTGGGGTGATAACCAAAAACCATTCGCAGAAGGCAAAGTTGCAATGTGGTTAGGTTCTTCTGGCTCTTTTGGTGGTTTGTTGCAAACTGCTGAATTCCCGTTCTCTTCTGCGATGCTTCCATATTGGGAGAAAGTAACAAAATCTCCTAAGCAAACATTCATCGGTGGTGCAGCTCTATTTGCAATGTCCGGTAAATCTGATGCAGAAAACAAAGCAACAGCTGAATTCTTCAAATATTTAACATCTGCAACTGCACAATATGACTGGCATAAAGCAACAGGTTATGTGCCAATCACAGAAGCTGCTTATGAATTGGCGAAAAAAGATGGTCATTATGACCGTTTCCCAGCTGCTGAAACAGGTATCAAACAATTGTCTTTGCCTGCTGGTGAATGGACAAAAGGTTACCGTATGGGTTTCTACGTACAAATTCGTGACGTTATGAACCGTGAATATGGTCGTATCCTATCTGGTGAAGCTGATGCTGAAGAAGCTTTCAAAAATATCGAAGAAGAAGCCAACAAATTGTTGAGCCGCTTCGCAGATACAACAAGCTAAGCTTTTAAAGACCTGATAAATGCCGATGGTAGCAATACCGTCGGCATTTACCTTATTTTCGGACTGGATGTTTAAACCATGAAACGGGCCAATTTTTCTAATCCTTGGATGCCGCTCCTATTCTTATTGCCGCAACTTTCGATCATTGCGATTTTCTTTTATTATCCCGCTGTGCAAGCGATGCAATCTTCCTTTTATCTGGAAGATCCATTTGGTTTTGGCTCTACTTTCGTAGGCCTAAGAAACTATGTTGAGACATTACTTTCCGATCAATATAGAAAAGCTGCGATCTTCACGGTCGTTTTTACATTTCTTGTAAGTTTTTTCTCTTTATCCATTTCCTTATTATTAGCTTACAAAGCTGACAAAGTTCTTCGAGGCGGCAGCACATATAAAACCTTATTGATGTGGGTATATGCTGTGGCGCCACCGGTGGCAGGCCTTTTAGGGGTTATGTATTTTGACCAAAGCTTTGGTTTATTTACCTATTTTGTTGCAGATTTTGGTTGGGATTTTAAATTAGGTGTTGATTACTATGACACAGCAACTGCGATGGTCGTCGTTGCTGTATGGAAGCAAGTACCCGTTAATTTCATCTTCTTCTTATCCGGCTTACAAAGTATTCCAAAATCAATCAATGAAGCAGCCTTAATTGATAATAATTCAGGTTTCAGCCGTTTCTGGACAATTACATTCCCGCTTCTTGCACCAACCGCCTTCTTCTTGCTTATCATCAACATAACTTATGCGTTGTTTGATACATTTGGCATTATCGACATGTTGGTCAAAGCGGTCCCTGCGAATAATCCAATGACCCTTGTTTACAAAGTTTATCTAGATGGTTTCCGCGGCAACGATCTTGGTGGGTCTTCTGCACAATCCGTCTTGTTGATGATACTCGTATTAATCCTGACCGTCTTCCAGTTCCGTCTGATAGAACGACGAATTCACTATACTTAGGAGACGACATATGACTGATATGACATCTGAAAATCCGGTTATTCTGTCTTCAAAAGAAAAACCAAAAGCGAAAAAATTAAAACTGAGCAGTATCATAGATCATTCCATTTTGATTATTGGCTCACTCTTCATGTTGATGCCGGTGCTTATGGCCTTCACCACATCCACACATGACCATGTAACCATTCATAAAGAAGGATTGATGCTTTCCATCGGCGATCAGTTTGCTGAAAATTATGGAGCCGCTATGTTTGAAAAGGGTGGCTTTACGGAAACTGTAGATGGCCTCACCATGTTAATGAATTCCCTAATCCTCGGAATTGGTTTTGCGGTCGGTAAGATTGTGATTTCTGTGTTGGCAGCTTACGCAATTGTTTATTTTAGATTGAAATTTGCCACGCTTGCTTTCTGGATCATCTTCACAACCCTTTTATTACCGCTAGAAGTTCGAATTTTACCTTCCTATGAGGTGGTTCACAGTTTTGGTTTATCCAATACCTATACAGGTTTGATCTTACCTTTGATTGCTTCCGCCACTGGTACTTTCTATTTCCGACAATTCTTTATGTCGGTACCGGATGAATTGGTAGAAGCCGCAAAAATTGACGGTGCGGGACCGTTTAAATTCTTAATTGATATCTTGGTACCTATTTCCAAAACAATGGTCGCAGCGATCTTCATCATCATGTTTGTTTTTGGGTGGAACCAATATCTATGGCCAGCCTTGATCACCACAGATGAGACCATGTTCACCATCATCCGTGGCATTCGCCAGATCATTCTGGCTTATGCAGAAGGCAACAATATTCCTGAGCATGGTCAAGCAATGGCCTTGGCTGTGATTGCTGTTTTACCCCCTGTCTTAATCGTTGTTTTCTTCCAGTCCTGGTTCGTAAAGGGCCTTGTGGAATCTGAGAAATAGAAGAAAGAATTCTCATGCAAGTTACATTAAAAAATATCACAAAAACTTATGGAAATAACGTGCAGGCTGTTAAGCCTGTAAACCTTGAAATCAACCAAGGAGAGTTGATTGTCCTGGTCGGTCCATCTGGTTGTGGCAAATCCACTATCTTACGCATGGTTGCAGGCCTTGAAGATATCACTGGTGGGGAATTGTATATTGGCGATCGCCAAGTCAATCATGTAGATCCTGCAGATCGCGATATCGCTATGGTTTTCCAGAATTACGCGCTTTATCCCCATATGTCTGTCGCCCAGAATATGGGATATGGATTAAAAAACCGTGGAGTTACAAAGGATGAGATCACTCAAAAAGTTCGTGATGCGGCGGATATTCTAAATCTTTCAGAGTTTTTGGATCGTAAACCAAGTCAGCTATCTGGTGGTCAACGTCAACGCGTGGCCATGGGGCGTGCAATTGTTCGCAATCCATCTCTATTCCTATTTGATGAACCCCTTTCCAATCTTGACGCAAAACTTCGTAATCAGATGCGTATTGAAATCAAGAAATTGCAGCGCCGTTTAGGGGTCACATCAATTTATGTCACCCATGATCAGGTTGAAGCCATGACTTTGGCAGATCGGATCGTTGTATTAAATGGAGGTGTGGTAGAACAAGTCGGAACACCAAGCGAGATTTACAACAATCCTGCAAGCTTATTCGTAGCGAGCTTTATGGGATCCCCACCAATGAACCTGATCAATCTTGCAAAGCCTGTAACGCATAAGAATGACAAAAATGAGCTCAAACTTGTGAACAAATTATTCGGCTCACAAGATCACAATAACATTCAGATCGGCATTCGCCCAGAAAAGGTACAATATACTTATGACGCGTCTGAGAACAGCTTACCATTCACCATCGACTATACCGAAGAATTAGGTGCAAGCCGTTTGATGCATGGTAAAATTGCAGATCAAAGTTTCATTTTGTCTGATACAAGTGAAACAGAAGTTAAAAGCAATAATATCCACTTAAGCTTTCCGGCTGAGGCGCTATATAAATTCGACAATGAAACAGGTCGGAAAATCGAACTATGACGCACACGCCTATCCTGCCTTCTTTGCCAAAAGTACCTGAAAATATATGCATGGATATCTTAGGTGCAGAGCGGACAGAAGAAATGCATCGCGGCTTCATGCAACAAATAGAGGCTATGGCAGTACTAGAGGGAGATTTGCATAAATCAAACAAACCTCTCTCTGACGACTTTAAGGTTTTATCTTGGAATTTGGAACGCTGCCTTTTTCCAGAGAAAGCCGCCGAGCTTATCGAAAAGCACAATCCATCTGTGATGTTGTTATCCGAAATGGATAGCGGTATGGCCCGCACGCAACAGGTGAATACAACGGCCAAATTAGCTGAGTTGCTTGGGATGAATTACCTTTATGGCCTTGAGTTCTTTGAGATGGATTTAGGGAGCGAAATTGAAGTTACCTTTTGTGAAGATGACTATAATCAATTCGGCTGGCATGGAAATGCGATCCTCACATCCGCCCCAATCAAAGAAGCCAAGCTTATTCGTTTAGATGACCATGGTCATTGGTTTTGCCCACAGGACAATAATACGGATGCCAATCAGCCGCGAGTTGGCGGGCGCCTTGCCATCGCGGCTATTATTGAAGTGGATGGACAAGATACTTGTTTTGTCTCAACCCATCTGGAAAGCAATGCCACAACAAAGCATCGCGAAGATCAGATGATGTTTCTGATTAAGGAAGTAGAGGCATTTGCCAAAAATATCCCTGTTTTGATTGCAGGTGATCTTAACACAGGCAACCACTTACCTAACGCTGATTGGACATTAGAAACCTTATTCCAAAAGGCAGAAATAAAAGGTTATAATTGGGAGCATAACGCTGAAGGCTTCACCACAAACCCCAGCCTGATCACGTTACATCCTGAACGCCAAATGAAACTGGATTGGTTTTGTATCAAACAACTGACCGCTTCTAATCCACAGATTGTTGAACCCTTTGATAATGAAACGCCTCTCTCTGATCATAAAGCAATTTCGTTAACTATACATAGATAAAAAATAGGGCCTTTAAGGCCCTATTTATCTATTTAAAGCTCATTTTAGCATTTCTTGATAACCAGCGGCTATATTCTTCCTGCACTGGAAGCTGAAAATGTAGTCGATCATGAATCTTCACATACGCACAGTCCTTTCATAACACTTGTCTTTGCAAAAACGCCTAATTTCTTTGATGAAACTCCATAAAATGTGAATTGTATTGATATATTTGTTAAAAGAACAAATTATCATCAATATTGAATTTCAATA
>NZ_SMMC01000068.1 GCF_009711445.1 Curvivirga aplysinae
AATTTATATTTATAATCAGGCAGAAGATGCCTTGGCAATCTGGCGACAGGTTGGCGCAGAGGGCCAGATAGCAGAGCGCCTATATAACAATATTATTAATATTGAAATAATGGCTCTAATAATCTTGGGAGCTGCCGCTATTGCTGGTGTTGCAACGGCTATTGCTACAAGTATGGTTATGGGTAAATTCGTAACCGGCCCAATAAATAATCTGGAAAAATCTATTCGCTCACTTGCGGATGGTAAGTTGGATACTGATGTCAAAGGACTTATTAACGAAACAGAAATTGGTACAATTGCTGTGTCCGTGGATGTTCTTAAAGATAAAGCAGTGGAGCGTGAAGAATTGCAACGTGCCCAAAGAGAAGCAGCAGAACAAAAAGCGGCGCGTGCCGATGAGGTGCGCCATGCGACACAAGAATTTGAAGCAGAAGTTAGTTCTTTACTTTCCAACATTGCGCAATCCTCCCACCAGCTTGGTATCTCAGCTAACGAAATGAGCCAACAGGCAGAACAGTCTTCTAACCAATCTGTAGAAGCTTCAACGTCATCTCAATCAGCTAGCGAAAATGTAAATACAGTTGCCTCTGCGACCGAAGAACTTACAGCAACCATTTCCGAAGTCTCAGAGCAGATTTCCAGTACATCCCGTAAAGCCGGCGAAGCACGCGATGCATCAGAATCAGCAATCAATTCAATCTCTGGTCTACGCAGTGGAGCAGAGAAAATTGGCGAAGTAGTCAGTTTGATTAACGATATTGCAAATCAAACAAACTTGCTTGCACTAAACGCAACGATTGAGGCCGCCCGGGCAGGTGAAGCCGGTAAAGGTTTTGCTGTTGTTGCCAACGAAGTCAAAAATCTTGCGACACAAACGGCCAACGCGACACAAGAAATCACAACCCATGTAGACGGCATTCAGGAAAGTGTGAATGTGACAGTTCCGATCATTGAAAATGTCACAAAAACCATTGAAGACCTAGCAGACGTGGCTGAAAACGTTGCCAATAGTGCACAACAGCAAAGCATCGCTACATCTGAAATCGCCCATAATGTACAAAATGCAGCACAATCCACACGATATGTTTCTGATAACATGTCTGTGGTCATCGATGCAGCAAAAGCAACATCTGGTTCAGCTGGGAAGGTTCTAGAAGCTTCCGTTGAACTTGAACGTTACGGCACGTCGCTAAAAGACCAAGTGGATGCCTATATCCGTAAAGTACAAGTGGCTTAGTTTTCTATGTTATAGATAAAGAAGAGGCGATCCAAAATCTGGATCGCCTTTTTCAGTTAGGTCAAAAGAGTCTTCAGGAAAAAACCTGAGGAATCCTAACGTTGGCCAATAGATTTCCCAACACCGTGCGGAGTTGGAAGGGAAGCATGGGCCGACGCATATTCTGCTAGTTTCGCCGAAATCTCTTCACCTGGCTGACAGGTTTTACGAGTGTTTAAATCCACATGCAATAAAAGTGTTTCAACACCACAAACCGTGTCACCAGCAGCATTTTGTAAGAAATGATATAGATGCATCTTCTTCCCTTCACCCGATAAGACTTGTGTCTTAATGGTTAGGTCGTCACCTTCTTTCATTTCATCTAGATATCGTATTTGGGTTTCAACAGTGAAGTAACTATTGCCAGACGCAATGTAATCTTCATCAGCCCCAATCATAATCATGAATTGATCTGTAGCCTGACTTCCCGCTTCAAGGTAATGTGTCTCATTCATGTGACCATTATAATCCGTCCAGCTTTGCGGTACTTTACGACATACAGTGATTGGAAGATCATCTGCTGTTGCTAATTTCATAGCAGCCTCATGTTCGTTGATCGTCCCACCAGCGCCACTACCGGATTTCTTCAAAGCGCGCATCATTCCCACCAAGTTATCATCCCGTAGACGTTCCAATTCACGAATAGACATATGTCCTGATTGTGCATCTGACTGACCCGCAATTTGATCAACAAGTTCATCTGTCAGTTCTGGTACATCCATCAACTTGGTCCAAGGCCAAGCTAAAGCCGGGCCAAACTGACCGATAAAATGTTTCATACCTGCTTCGCCACCCGCAATGCGATATGTCTCAAACAATCCCATTTGTGCCCAGCGCAATCCAAAACCATAACGGATAGAATCATCAATTTCTTCGGTGGAAGCAATACCATCATTTATCAGCCAAAGCCCTTCACGCCATACTGCTTCCAGTAAACGATCTGCGATATGTGCATCAATTTCTTTACGCACTAATAATGGCTTCATTCCGATAGAAGTCAAAATCGATTGAGCTTTTGATTTAATCGCTTCCGGTGTTTTGGCTGACGGGACCACTTCTACCAAGGGTAACAGATAAACCGGATTGAATGGATGAGTTACAATAATATGTTCAGGCTTATCCATTCCATCTTGTAACTCAGAAGGCTTGAAACCAGATGTCGAAGAACCAAGAATGGCTTCTGCATCAAGATGCTCTAAAATACCAGCGTGAACTTTATTCTTTAAATCCAAACGTTCCGGCACAGATTCTTGCACCCATGCCGCACCAGATACAGCTTCAGCTAAATCAGAGTGGAAACTTAATTTTCCTTCCGCTGGCATCATACGATCGTACAGGGATGGCAAGCTACGACGCGCATTAGCCAAAACTTCACTGATTTTCCGTTCGGCCTCTGGGTCTGGGTCAAATACCGCAACATCCCAACCATTGAGCAGGAACCGGGCAACCCAGCCCCCGCCAATAACACCACCGCCAACAATACAGGCTTTCATTTATTTATGTCCTTATTATGCGTGGATTAGGATTTAGGTGCGCGTTTGGTCAAGCCAAGTTGTTCACGTACTTCCGCAGGTGTCATCAAACGAGACCCCAAATTTTCAATAATAGTCCCTGCTTTTTCGACAAGTTGTGCATTTGTTGCAAGAACACCTTTTTCCAAGAATAGATTATCTTCCAAGCCAACACGTACATTACCACCTGCAAGAACAGCAGCAGCCACATATGGCATTTGGTGCTGACCTAAGGAAAATGCAGACCAATCCCAATCAGATGGTACGTTATTTACCATGGCCATAAATGTATTCAAATCATTTGGCGCGCCCCATGGAACCCCCATACAAAGCTGAACCATTGCCGGGCTTTTCAAGATCCCTTCTTTCACCAACTGTTTCGCAAACCAAAGATGTCCTGTGTCAAATGCCTCAATTTCTACCTTCACCTCAAGGTCGGTCATCATTTGCCCCATTGCGCGCAAAGTACCCGGTGTATTTGTCATCACATAATCTGCTTCGGCAAAATTCATTGTGCCACAATCTAATGTGCAGATTTCTGGTAAACATTCCGCCACATGTTGAACGCGTTCCGTTGCGCCAATCATATCAGTTGCTTTTTCATTCACCGGGAATGGCGCTTCCACGTCACCAAACACAATATCGCCGCCCATACCAGCGGTTAGGTTCAACACAACATCAATTTCAGAATCACGTACACGATCAGTCAATTCACGATATAATTTTGGATCACGGGAAGGTGCACCTGTTTCAGGATCACGTACGTGACAATGCACAACAGCTGCACCTGCTTTTGCGGCATCAATTGCGCTTTCTGCGATCTCTTTTGGGGAACGTGGCACATGTGGAGATTTATCTTGTGTTCCACCGGAACCTGTTACAGCACATGTGATGAAGACGTTTTTATTCATTTCAAGTGGCATATCGCAACCCTTTCTTGATAGGCGGTTAACCCGCAGCTTTCCTTAACTCTGGCCACTCCCACGCGACCCTGAACTTTGGATAATCTATCAATGAAAAACGGTTTCGTTAGTCACTTTCCGACCAATCAACGAACAAAAAACGGCTATGTTACAAATCTTCAATTTTGCCAAATTTAGAAAAATACAGAATTTCTAAATGTTGACTTGGGCTATTTTCAGACACCCAACCTGTCGCGCAAACCATACCACCAAGACCCCATAATTGAATACGGCACGCGGAATCGTTGTCCCCCCGGAAAGGGCCGTTGAGGTGCCTTGGTGAACAGGTTGTAACGATCAAATTTTTCGTCAATAGCCTCCGCCATTGTACGACCATAAATATGAGTTACGTTAACACCATGCCCACAAAAACCATGCAAATAATATACATTATTAGTCAAAGTACCTAAGTCAGGATGGCGAGTATAGCAAAAGGCCATGTTTCCGGTCCAAACATAATCTGCCTTTATGCCTTTTAATTGTGGATACACTTTCTCAAGATTACCGCGTAGTTTTTGTTCAGCCTGTGCTGGGGTTGATCCCCCATAAGTAGACCCGCCCCCAAAAATAAGACGCTTATCCGCAGATAGCCGGAAATAATCCAAAATGTAGCGGCAATCCGCGACTGCTAGATCATTCGGTAAAATTTCTTTTTGCTGTGCTTCAGATAAAGGTTCCGTTGCAATCACTTGCGTAGATACTGGCATCATACGTTTAGAGATACGTTTTTCCGTATCTCCCATATAAGCCTCACCACAAAGCACTAATTTCTTTGCTTTAACCTGCCCCTTAGCCGTTTTCACCAATACACCATAAGACGCAGACGCATATCCAATCATTGGGGATTGTTCAAAGATTTTCCCCCCGAGCTTTTCAAAAGCGGCCGCTTCGCCTAATACCAGATTTAACGGATGTAAATGACCTGAATATGGATCCTTATATCCACCCGCATAAACAGAAGATCCAGTTTCTTTTTGAGCAACCTCACGATCCACCATATGCATTTTAGATAGTCCATATGCATGAAGCTGTTCGATCTCTTCTTCCAGCTCCTTAACCTGCTTATCTGTATAAGCTGTGATCATATGGCCAAATTTCAGATCGCATTGGATATCATATTTACCAACCCAATCCTTAATGATTTCTGCCCCTTCAAGATGAAAGGTCTTAATAACATCGTGGTCTTTAACACCTAGATGTTTCTCTAGAAAACTAACACCACCATTGAAACCATTAATGAGATGTCCACCATTACGACCTGCAGCGCCCCACCCAACATGACAAGCTTCAAGCAATGCCACCTGATAACCTTTTTCAGCAAGGAACAAGGCGGTGGACATACCAGAAAAACCTGCCCCGACAACGCATACATCCACCTCGACCGTATCAGATAACGCTGGACGATCAGGTATTTCTATCCGGGATGCTGCATAATAGCTCTCTGGATAGGGTTGAGGATGTTTAATGGTCAGGACATCAGATAGCATTAGACATTATCCAAATAGGTTTCATGTTCAAATTCGGTAATTTTGGAAGTGAAAATACCAAATTCATATTTCTTCACACCTAAATAGGTTTTATGCAGTGTTTCCGAAAAAACCTCTTTGCAAAAATCACTATTCGCATAAAGCTCAATCGCCTCATACCAACTCGCTGGTAAAGATTCGTGGGTTCGCCCTTCATAAGCTAATCCCTCAATTGGTGCGCCCGGATCAATTTTATTTTCGATCCCTTCCAGCGCAGCTGCCAACATCGCAGTTAACACGAGATACGGATTAGCATCGGCCCCTGCAACGCGGTGTTCAATGCGTCTCGCCTTTGCATCACTTGCTGGAATACGCACCGCACCCGAACGATTTTCATAGCCCCAGTTCACATCAGTCGGTGCTAAGGAATAAGGACGTAAACGTTTGTAAGAATTATAATGTGGCGCAAATATCAACATGCTTTCACGCATATATTTCAACAAACCACCTGCTGCATGACGCAACATTTCTGTGCCTTCATCACCACCATTATCGAATAGATTTACATCATTTTCGTCGATCAAGCTAAAATGGACATGCATACTATTCCCTGCCTGATCCCCGTATGGTTTCGCCATAAAGGTCGCGCCCATACCGTGTTTACGTGCAATACCTTTAATCAAACGTTTGAACAAAACGGTATCATCCGCCGCACGCACGGGATCATCAACATGCAATAAATTGACCTCATATTGAGACGCAGCATTTTCAGATACCATCGTATCCGCATTAATGCCCTGTATCTCGCATTCTTTATGAAGATCACTTAGAAAATCATCCAAATGGTCCAATTGCTCAATAGAAAGCAAATCGGCCTTACTATATTTTTTTCCAGTAACAGGTGAAGAAATGGAAGTTGGACGCCCATCTTCCAGATCATATAGGAAAAATTCCAATTCTGTCGCAACAACCGGGCGCCAGCCTTTCGCATGAAAACGTTCCATCAAACGGATCAACGCATAACGGGAGCAGCCTAAGAAAGGCTTTCCATCTTCACCCATCATTTGTACAGGCACAAAAGCGCCCGGGCTTGAGTTCCAGTTTACAGGTAAAACACCGCGGCCTGTATATTGGCAAATGCCATCTGCATCGCCATTTTCCATTGCCAATTCATTTTCATGAAGGTCTTCACCCCAGATATCGGTCGTACCACCGGAGAGAGGAAGCTTTAACCCACCTGTCAGCACTTTCTTTGCCTGATCTTTTGGTAGGCGCTTTCCACGCAAAATACCTTGTAGATCAACCACACCAACAGTCACATGGGAAATATCATCACGGCTTTCCAACCACTCAAAATCAGCTTCACTCATTTTCTTAACTCTTTAAGTTCATTTCGTGTGATCAAAGGATACGGGGGAAGCCTTTAGGAGTAAATTATAAAC
>NZ_SMMC01000038.1 GCF_009711445.1 Curvivirga aplysinae
ACCGTTAAAAGGGGATTCTGAATACTAAGCCTAATGGATCGAAAAATGGCACTTATTAAATTGAAAAATAAGCTATTTCAGCTTTTTGGTATCGTTGTTCTCTCAGCGGTTTTGGTTGGTTGTGCTACACCTCCATCTGACCCTGAAGAGCGTGCTCGTTATGAGGAAATCAACGACCCATTGGAACCAATGAATCGAGTGATTTTCGATTTCAACTTATTCATTGACGATGTATTCTTGGGTCCTGTGGCAAAAGGTTATGTTGCTGTCGTGCCAGAATTTATCCGTAACGGCATTTCCAATCTATTGGATTATTTACGTTTACCAATGACTTTCATTGCGCAAATCCTCCAAGGCGAATTTGAATATGCAGGCGACACAACAGGGCGCTTCTTGTTAAATACCATTACGCTTGGTTTTAATGATGCTGCTACCGAAGCTGGTATCCCCGAATCGTTCCGCTGATCTTGGACAAACATTTGCGAAATGGGGCGTGCCAGAAGGACCTTATGTTGTTGTTCCTTTCTTAGGTTCGTATAATGCACGTCATGCAACTGGTGACGCACTTGAATATTTTGCTGTGAACCCGGTTACCCAATGGGAACAAATGGATGGCCATGAAAAATGGGGTTATATCCATATGGGCCTTTTCATCCTTGACTTCCGTGCAGCAAATATTGAGCGTTTTGATACACTAAAAGAGTCCTCATTAGATTTATACGCGACCATGCGTAGTGCTTATCGCCAAACACGTAAGAAAATGGCGAATGACAGCTATAGCCCCGATGATGTTGGTAAGATTGCACCAGCTAAAGGCCTTCCTAATGCTGATGAAGGTTCTAATGAATTCAAAGAACTCAATGATCCAATAGCAGAATAAGTCACCAAACTTATTCTTTTCTATGAAATTCTTGTCGATAACGGGTGGGACTAACTCCCACCTTTTGTCGAAAATGATGACGCAATGTTTCGGGTGTTACTAAACCAGAGGCCTCTGCTATTTCTGCTATAGATAACTCCGTTACTTCCAATAGCTCCTTGGCGCGTTCAATACGCTCAGATGTCAACCAGCTATGTGGCTTTTCGCCAATAGTCTCTTTAAACCGGCGCAGCAAAGTACGTTTCGATAGTCCTGCTCTATCAGCCATAGTTTCAACGGTCCATTCTTGATTAAGCTTCAAACGTATTTCATCAAGGAGTGATGAAATATGTCCTCCCCTTTCTTTTGGAATAGGGCGTGGGATAAATTGCGCCTGTCCACCTTCACGATGCGCAGGTAAAACCAATCGTCTCGCAACAATATTTGCTTTTTCATGACCAAAGTCCTGTCTCACTAAATGTAAACAAAGGTCTATGCCCGCAGCAGAGCCCGCCGAGGTTAAAAATTGCCCTTCATCAACATACAAAACATTGGGATTTACATTTACTGAGGGATATAATTTCTGAAGTTTATCTGTATATCGCCAGTGTGTTGTCGCTGATTTCCCGTTAAGAAAACCTAATTCAGCTAATAGAAACACACCTGAACAAATAGATGCGAAACGACAGCCATTATCAGCCGCCTCAATAAGCAATTGCTTTATCTCTTTCGAAACTGTCGGAGCCTCACTAGACCATCCGGGAATAAGGATCAACGAAGCTTGCTTAAGAGCATCCAAGTTATATTCAGCCTTAAGTACCAGACCTCCTATCGCTTTTTGAACATCATCATTCGTGGCAATTATTTTAAAATCATACCAATGATTAAACTCAGGCCGAGACAAGCCGAAAACTTCTGTTGCTATTCCTAGCTCAAATAGATGCACATTCTCACTAAGTAGAACGCATACGAGTGAATTTGTTTCTTTCATTTCAAGATTGTCACTTTATTAACGACAAATGTCAATTACGCCAATTTATGAAAAGGAGCAGTTTTTCTAAAATCTCTTAAACCGCCATTAATAAAGGAGAAGAAAATGAAATCTGCAGTTAGCGAAGTTAAAGCAGCTAAATCCGAATTTGCTTTAAATTACTTTGAAGAAATGATGTCATATGAAACAGATTGCTGGGATGTTCATGACGCCCTCAACAACGACAAACAAGATTTTGTATTATTAGATGTACGTGGCCCCGCTCTTTATGAGAAAGGACATATTAACGGTGCATTAAACTTACCACATGGCAAAATCATAGAGCGTAAGATGAAAGAATGGCCTGATGATACTTTATTTGTCGTTTACTGCGCAGGCCCACATTGCAACGGTGCCATGCGTGCAGCCATTCGTCTCGCCAAACTTAACCGTGCCGTAAAAACCATGCCTGGTGGCATAACTGGATGGATTGACGAAGGGTTTGATCTGATTAAAGGGTAAAGTAAATTGAGGAAGTCCTAGGCTTCCTCATTTTCATTCTCAGCTAATTGTAAAGACAGGAAAACTTGCTCTGATATAGTCAGAATACTTTCGAAACTTTCCCGGATTTGTGTGTCTACTTTAATCTGTTGTATTTGCAAATAAGTCAGAAGATTTCGACGCGCCACAGATTTGCGATCCCCTTCGAGAGCATTAACAGCTGTCAGTTTTACAAGCACATTCATAAGCATGTCTTGCTGAATTTTTTCAGCTGCTAATTCTATTGCTTTTATATCTTCACGAAAATCAGCGCTCATCATTTGAGTCACAGCGCCTATATCATTTTTTAAAGTACGACGGATAGTTCTTAATGGTTCAATAGTGGTTTCGCACCAAGCTTTCGCATGGCGAATTAATGTTTCGGTAGATTCATCGGTTAATTTGGCACCAGATAATCCAGTCCAAACAAATAAGAGAATCAGATTCACATCTAACGCATATTCATCTTGTAAAATTAGACAGTTTTGAGCCAGTTGATCTTTGCCATATGCCTTAAGAGAGAATTCCCATAACGGATTTCCTTGTTTTTCGTCTTTATTTTGCATAATAGGCCTTTTACGGATGGTTCTGAATAAAATCTCATGTTAAAATAGAACCTAGATTTCATATCTGATTTTTTAACGAATATAAATAGATATTGGCAAAGAT
>NZ_SMMC01000044.1 GCF_009711445.1 Curvivirga aplysinae
AGCAATGGATGAATTACTTGAGGCATTAAAGGCAATTGCGGAACCAACTAGGTTTCGCATTCTGGTATTATGTGCACATGGTGAGCTTACGGTAAGTGAGCTTGTGGATATTCTCGGGCAGAGTCAGCCGCGTGTTTCACGTCATTTGCGTTTGATGGTTGAGGCCGGCGTCCTTCAACGTCAGCAAGAAGGAAGTTGGGCATGGTATCGGGCGACAGGCGACGCATCATCTTTGGCAGCTGGACGTCGAGCCAATCAATCCTTAGCAACTTTGGTCGAGCAAATTACAGACCTTGTGCCATTGGATGACCCTATTATCACAAAGGATTTGGAGCGTTTAGATCGTATCAAGGAAACACGAGATCAAAAAGCGGCAGAATATTTTGCCGTGAATGCATCTGAATGGAATAAAATTCGCAGTTTACATGTGGATGAGGCTGAGGTCGAAACAGCTCTGTTAAAAGCATTTGATAAACATGATATGGGGCATTTTCTTGATATTGGTACGGGTACAGGGCGTATCTTATCTGTTCTTTCTGATAAAGTGGAAGCTGCTGTTGGTGTAGATACATCAGGTCAAATGCTCGCAATTGCGCGTTCTGCGCTTGCAAAAACTGAACTTGATAAATGTCAGGTACGTCAGGCGGATATGTATAATTTACCATTTGAAAAAGCTGCATTTAATTCGGCCTGTTTTCATATGGTTTTACATTATGCGAGTGATCCTGAAGCTGCCATTCGCGAGGCATCACGTGTTTTAGCGCCTGGGGGTCGAATCGTAATTGTGGATTTTGCGCCTCACTCAAATGAAGAGCTTCGTAAGAAACATGCACATCTTTGGTCCGGTTTCTCAAATGAAGAGATTACTCGATGGTGTGAAAATGCGGGATTAAATGTAAATGCACCCGTGAATTTTGAAGACGGTCCGTTGACAGTTTGCCTGTGGACAGCGGATCTACCAGCTAACATAAACTCGATTGAGGAGGTGGCGTAACAATGTCTGCCATTCGGCTAAGTTTTGAAACTTTTCCCCCTAAACATGAAACTGGGCGTGGGAAATATCTTGAGATGTTAAATACGTTTCAGAAATATTCTCCGATGTTCCAATCCATGACTTACGGGGCAGGAGCTTCGGATCGTAGTCGAAGTGAACGACTTGTTTCGAAATCCGCTCAATGCATTGGTGCCACACAATTTGTGCCTCATTTGGCAGGTGGCGGTCAGGATGAAGAGCGAATTAAAGAGTTGGTTTCTAATTGGTGGGATGACGGTATCCGTCATATTGTTGCTTTACGCGGTGATGACGCTGGTGAAGGTGAAACTAAATGCGCTGCTGATTTAGTCAACGTGATCCGTGAGGTAAATGACTTTGAAATTTCTGTTGCTGGGTATCCTGAAACACATCCAAAGTCTGCTTCTCAAGAAGCTGAGTTGCAACATCTTAAAAGGAAGGTTGAGGCTGGTGCTTCAAAGGTTCTAACTCAGTTCTTCTTTGATGCCGATGTGTTTCTTAGATATCGCGATAAGTGCGACGCATTTGGTCTGGACGTGAAAGTTGTGCCAGGAATTTTGCCGATATCGACTTTGGCACAAGTTCAACGCTTTGCAAAACAATGCGCAGCCACAGTGCCCGACTTCATAATAGATCGATTTTCTGGGTTGGAAGATCAGCCAGAAGCGACTGCAGCCATTGCAGTGATAACAGTCGTTGAGTTAATAGAGCGACTGAATAGGGAAGGGGTGAAGGACTTTCATCTTTACACATTGAGTAACGTACCTTGCACTTTGGCTATATGCCATTCGTTAGGCATCTATCCTGAACAAAAACTTGCTGCATAGAGGAGGATTTATTATGCGCAATATTATTAAAGCTCTCGACGAACGTGTACTTTTATCTGATGCACCTATGGCGCGTAGCCTTGATATGTCCTCTTTGGATGTAGAGCGGGATTTATATGGAAATGCAGCAACTTTAGCTGTACTCAATATCACACGCCCAAATTTGGTATTTAAGGCGCATCAGAAACATCTTCTCGCAGGCGCAGATATAGTGCGAACAAATAGTTTGGATATCTCACCGTTAAGCTTGAAGGGAAGCGAATTGGAGCAGGAAGCTTTTATTCTTAATTATAAAGCTGCTGAGATCGCATCTGAAGCTGTGGATTCTGTTGCTGGACATGGCCGTCGTCGTTTTGTCTTAGGTATTATCCGAGATACAGGTTGGACTGCTGGACCTGCAGAGGTCGTTGAAGCTATTTCTCTTCAAGCGGAAGCATTGCTTGCGGGGGGCGTAGATGGATTATTGCTTGATTGTTTACCCGGTATTGGCCGCATCCAGCCAATTGTGACTGGTGCGCGAAAGGCATTGTCTGCGCATGGTTATCATGGCGCAGCGTTATTCTTACAACAGAACCGTGATGAGGCTGGAACGAATTATAGTAGTCATGTTTTATCGCAAGTGGATGGTGTCGTGCGTTATCGTCCTGGATTTGCAAAAGTTGCGAAAGATGTAGAGAACTGGATTGATCAGGAAAAAGTCAATTTGATCGGCGGCGGTGCATCGGTGTCTGATATTGTTCAATTGGATGGTATTTTACGGGGGCTGGCCGAAGACAGATTACGTCCATTACAAAGTTGGACCAAGGAAATTGCGCCAGCAGATCGTTTTGAACCTGTTTCATCATGGAACCATTATGATGAAGATAAAGAGTTAGCATTGACTTAAATGCCAAAAAATAATTTGAAGCTTGCGACAAAGTGAAATGTCGCAAGTTTTCAAATTAAGATGACGCACACAGAATTGAATTGGGCGCGATTGAGGCTTCTCAATTCTCTTTGATGGCGTAAACACAGCAGAAGTAATAATTCGGCTGACTGGGGGTATGGTCAGCTAGTGTGTTTAATACCCCGCATAAATATTCTACTACAAGCGAGGAAGACGACATGACACGTACAGTCATCAGCTCTGCAACCAAAGAAGTTGTAATCGGTTTTGACCAACCATTCTGTGTAATCGGCGAACGTATCAACCCAACAGGCCGTAAAAAGCTTGCTGCGGAAATGAAAGAAGGCAACATGGAAACAGTTAAGGCTGATGCTTTAGCTCAGGTTGCAGCTGGTGCACATGTACTTGACGTAAACGCAGGTATTCCTTTGGCTGATGAGCCACAAATTTTGGCTGATACAATTGAGTTGGTTCAGTCTTTGGTTGATGTGCCTCTTTGCATTGATTCCTCCATCGTAGCTGCGTTGGAAAAAGGTTTATCTGTATACAAAGGTAAAGCTTTGTTGAACTCTGTAACTGGTGAAGACGAGCAAATGGAACAGGTTCTTCCATTGGTGAAAAAATACGGTGCAGCTGTTGTTGGTATTTCCAACGATGAAACAGGTATCTCCGAAGATCCAAATGTACGTTTCGAAGTTGCGAAGAAAATCGTAAACCGTGCGGCTGATTATGGCATTCCTGCGCATGACGTTGTAATTGATCCATTGGTAATGCCAATTGGTGCTTTGGGTACAGCTGGTCGTGGTGCATTGGAATTGATCCGTCGTCTTCGTGAAGAATTGAAAGTGAACACAACATGTGGCGCTTCCAACATCTCCTTCGGTTTGCCAAACCGTCGTGGCATTAACGGTGCTTTCTTGGCGATGGCATCCGGTTACGGTATGACAACAGCGATTATGAACCCGCTTCATGATGAAGACATGAATGCGATTATGGGTGCTGACGTGATTAACGGTGTGGATAAAGATTGTACACGCTGGATCCAAAAATTCCGTGAGCCAGCTCCGGAAGGTGCAGGTGGTCGTGGTGGTCGCAGTGGCGGTCGCCGTCGTCGCTCTGCAGCATAATTAAATTTGTAAAAGGGCGTCTGATTTCTTCAGACGCCTTTTTTT
>NZ_SMMC01000078.1 GCF_009711445.1 Curvivirga aplysinae
ATCCCTAACATCAAAGCTAACCAAATTCCGGAATTATATAAATTAAACTGGATTGATAATAGATAAGATAAAGGAATAGCCACGCCCCATAATCCGAATATGGAATAGTAAACTGGTTTCTCTGTATCCCCTAACCCACGCAAAACGCCGATCAATGTAATACGACCAGAATCAACAATCAGACAAAGAGCTGCCAATATTAGCACTGCTTTCGCTTGCGCCATCACAAATTCTGTATTCGCTAATTCCTCGTCCGTAAATAACGGCACAAATACATCCCCAAACATCATTATAATGAATGCATATCCCGTCATTGTAGCTGCCCCAAAAAACAACCCCTTTACTATTAATTTTCTGATTTGGTTATATTGTTTCTCACCTACCGCATAGGCAATTGAGATAGCCGCGGCTTCACTAAACCCTAGAGCAAAAGCAATTCCAATTTCTGCAATTTGTATAGTGATCGCATGGATCGCGATGTAATCAGCCCCCGCCAAACCAATGATAAATAAAATCACTGTAAAGAAAGCAATGGTTGAAGCTTCCAATATCGCCATAGGCACCGCATAAGATAGTACCAGCATAGTGGCATTTTTGGTAAACACATGAAACGGGTTCAAGAAAGCTAACCGCCCGATTACATTACGTGATTTGAGCCAGATATATAACGTAACAGCCTTAAGACAAATACTTATAAATGTACTTAACCCCAATCCTGCAATACCAAGACCGACAAAATTCCCCACTCCAAACATAAAGATATAATTACATCCTGCATTCACAAAGATGGAGAGAAATGAAATCCAGAAAATCGCCTGAGATTGTTCACGTATAGAAGCAAAAACCCACAAAAAGCAGAAAATATTAACGGCAATTGCGCTTGGTATCAGGAAGTAAAAATAAGGAGGTGTGAGTTCAATCAAATCTCCTGGTTGCTGCAAAATTAACAACAAGTCGTCACCAAAGAATAAAACTGTAACGCCAATAATGGTTATTCCCAAGACAATGTAAGCCGCAATAGTCACCGTTGAAATAATCTTTTCCGTCTCACCTGCCCCTTCATATTTTGCAAGTAAAGGGGAAAGCCCCGCGATAAAGCCAATACTTGATAAAATAATTACGTAAAAAACAGATGCTGCTAAGGCAACTGCGGCTAATTTATCTGTCCCCAACCATCCTGCCATGGCCACATCTGTCACGCCGATCGCAATATGCGCCAGATGTGACAGCCCTAGAAACATTGCCAACTTTAAAAAACGCGGATTTTTGCGATCAGATTCCATATCACCCTCTTGAGGCTATCGGGCCAATAACGTCAATTTGTAAATTCCCACGTTGAGAGAGGCCTAATTCTGTCTCCACATGGTAAACATGGGCAATATTTCCTGTCGTCAGTACTTCTTCCGGCGGACCAACAGCAACAATTTCACCTTCATTTATTAAAACCAAAATATTGCAAAAACGCGCTGCCATATCCAAATCGTGAAGCGCAGCCACCGCGATTGTCTGTGTTTCTTCGACTCTCTTTTTCACCCAATCAAGGACAATCATCCTCCATTGTAAATCAAGAGCAGCTGTTGGTTCATCAAGTAGCAACAATTCAGGATCACGGATCAACGCCAATGCAAGACCAACAAGTTGGCGTTTACCGCCAGATAAACTTTGCAGGGGAGATAACTCAAAACTCCTAAGACCTAAATTATCAAAGATGGTCTCAATCTTACGCGCCAAATCTTTATCTGATAATGGAAGTGCTAAAGAGCGCGCGGTACTCCACATCAATTCGGTTGGTGTTAAAGCTGTTGGAGAAGGTGGTGTTTGCGGCATGGTGGCCACTACATCATACCATAGCTTTTGACTTGTTTCGTTTATATTTTGGCCTTTGAATTCGATAGTTCCCTGACATTTCTTCTCTCCAGAGATGCAACGCATCAAAGTTGATTTTCCAGATGCATTAGGCCCTAACAATCCGACCAGACTACCTTGCGGAATTTCTGGGAAAGAGATGTCTTTCAATATCTGTTTCTTTCCATAGAAGGCAGAAACATCAGATACTTTAAGTACCATTAGAACTGACCTTTCTTTTTAAACAATAAAGACAGAAACATCGGTACCCCAACCACAGCTGTTAAAATACCAACAGGTACAATCACTCCAGGGATGAGCGTCTTAGATAACGCAGATGCTAAGGAAAGAATAAGTGCCCCACAAAGGATAGATCCCGGCAACAAAGTACGATGATCTTCCCCAAGCAACATGCGCGCAATATGGGGCCCCACAAGTCCGACAAATCCGATTGTGCCGACAAAGCAAACAGCAAAAGCTGCCAATATGGAAGCCCGAACAATCACCCAAGTTCGAAGTCCGGCGATATTCACACCAGTACTGCGCGCATGGTCTTCACCGCCTCGCAACAAAGTTAATACCCATACCTGCCGCATGCTAAAGGGAAATATCAACAGTAAACACAAACTTACAATAGTGACTTCAAGCCAACCAGCTTTGGTTAAATTACCAATAGCCCAGAAGACAATCTGCTGTGCAGCATCGGCATCGGCAATTAAATGAAAACCGGATGCCAACGCATCACAGAGGAAAAACATCGCGATACCAAATAACACCACCATACCACGGCTTCCTTTTGAAACACGCACAACCACCAGCACAATCGCAGAGGAAGCTAAAGCTCCACATAAAGCCAAAGTTGGAAGGATCGCATATGAGGGAACAAAAGGAATCACAGGTTCGACAATGATGGCAAAACTTGCGCCCAAGACAGCAGCAGACGAAATGCCCAGTGTAAACGGACTTGCTAATGGATTATCAAGAACAGTTTGCGTTTCAATACCTGATAACCCAAGCGCTCCACCGACTGCCAAGGCAATAAGTGCGTCTGGTAATCTAACATCCCAAAGGATAATGCGATATCGTAATTCAAGTGTTTCCGGATCAAGTAATCCAGATAGAATTTGTCCCGCACTTAAACCCGCAGGCCCTGCTATCAAATCGAGCCATAAACTCGCAAGCAGCGCTATGCTTAATCCTGCAAGGATCAGATAGCGCCGCCCGTTTAGTCGTAAGAAATTTACGTAAAGAGAGGAAGTATTATTCATGATGATAAGTGGTGAAATAAGTTCCATCAATTTCAAATGGCATAAAGTCTTTATAGATCTGACGTAGGCTCGCATCTGGATCTATATCTTTAAATTCTTCCGGATGTAACCATTTAGCAAATGCTTCAAGAACCACAATATTGAAGGGTGAATTATAGAAGTTATGCCAAAAAGCATGCGAACGATCATTCTTTACAGCGTCAATTACTTGAAAATCCGTGGTCTTTAAATATTTTCCAAGACTGCCTTCTGCCATTTCATCTGACATGCCAGGACCAACTGTGACCGGCAAAGCCCCACCATCATATTCCTGTTTCCAACCAGATGCCGTACCAATCCAAACATCAGGGTTTTCAACCAGCAAAAATTCAGCTGTGTGTAACGCAGTTGGTCCCGGTGCGACTGAATCCGCAACGTTAACACCTCCTGCTTCACCAACAAACGGGCCAAGCATACCGTCAGCCATACCCCAACAACATTCGCGTCGACCCGCATGAACTTGTAGAAATACTTTTGGCTTCTCTTTAATCTTCGCGACACGCGATTTTACCAAATCCAGCTTTTGTTGATAAAGCTCGATATATCTTTGCGCATTTTCTTGTTCACCAAGGATTTCACCCATCAACTTCAAGGAAGGGATCGTATTCTTTAATGGATCCAACCTAAAATCGATAAATACAACTTTGGTACCCGAAGCTTCCAAAAGGTCAATCAGCTCTTTCGCTTTCGAATTCGGCCCATGATCACTTAATCCTAGAAACGCAACCTGCGCCTTCAATTCAATGATTTTTTCAATAGATACACTATCTGCGCTTTGCATCCCAAAGGTTGGGATATTCTTCGCCTCTGGAAAGCGCGCATATAACTTTTGTTCTAACTCAGGATGTGTCCAGCCCAAAGTTGTCATCATGCCAACAACCCCCTTTACAGGGTTTTCAGGTCTTAAAAGAGATAGAACCGTAAGATAACGCCCTTCGCTTACCCCAAATCGCTCAACAGGACCTTCGATTTTGATCTCACGTCCAGCCAAGTCGATTGTGTTGATTTCAGCAGCAACGATTTGCGATGCCCAAAGACATAATGCCAAGCCCGAAAATAAGGATTTCAACATAATTTTTCCCTTAGAAAGATAAGAATGGCTCAAGCCTTGAAGTGACTTGAGCCATTCTTGAAAGTTAGGATTAAAACTCAGCTTTTGCATAAACCATAAAGGAACGGCCAGGCTCGTTCTTTGGTTCTACATTTGTAAATTCTGAACCATATGTTGCCCGATCAGCGTATTTACGATCGGTAATATTATTTGCTTCCAAACGCAAAGTTAGAAACTCATAATCTTCAGGTTTGTATTCTGTATATAGATTGAAAACTGTGTAGCCGTCTAAGCTCTCTGCTTGAGAAAACCCACCAATTTCACTATTGGAAAGTGCAGCATCAATTGATCCACCGACAGCAACTCCAGTTTGACCAATATTCTGTTCTGCTTCGATTGCAATAATACGCCCGATTGGAGAACCAAGATATTGAGATGTATCTGTATCTGTAAACTGGCCATCAACACGGATTTCTGTATCGGAATAAGAGACACGAGTGAAACCTGAAACCCAGTTATATCCAAAACCGATTTCATAACCATCTGTTCGGAAGTCTACATTTGTTGCGGGGCCACCATTGTAACTTGCATCACGTGCATTTTTAAAATCACTACGGAAAATGCTAGTATCAAATGTGAAACCATCAATATTGGTTTCAAAACCAACAGAAAAGTTCTCGGAACGTGTTGGTTTGACTTCTGCAGCATTGTAATCCCATGCAGGATTATAAATATAACCTTCCGCTATACTAATGCCACCAAATATATTCGAATACCCAGCCTTTAGGGTCGTGGTTTCATGCACATCGTAAGCGAGAGATGCATTACCACTTAAACCATCATTGGTAAAATCGGTACCATCATGCCCTTCAAATATTTGTCGATCTCCACGAAAACCTACAGAGACTCTTAAATCTTCAATTGGACTGATACGCGCTTGTGCATAAACACCAATATTGTCGGCTTTCTCGGTCATTGCCGCTGTCGAGCTATCTTTATACTCGTTTTCGTCTTGGTAGAAATCTATACCAGCCGTAATTTTGTTTTCACTATCAAAATTGAAATCATTTTCAATCTTACCGGATAAACTGGTTGTTGTCCCATCACTACCGAATGGATCAGGCACATCTACATTGGCGACACCGTAACCAAGGGTCGCTTTAGGATCAAATAATCCACTTGCCCCTTCAAAGCTATAGTTAAATACATAGTTAGAACGATCCAAGTTATAGGCACGTTGCTCATCAGTATTGCGATTTGTTAAATTGGTGATATTCGCACGATAAGGGCGATTTTCGTGATCCTTCACCTTCTCACCGGAAACTTCAAAACGATGACCGTTTTCAGCTTCATATGCAACTTTACCCAAGAAAGAATACAAGTCCGTACCGGAAGCTAGCTGGGTATCACCACTACCATCATCATAATCGTCCCCTTTTGCACCTTTCACAAAACCTAGGATTTCAAATCCATCAATCCGACCATAAGCCGCGTTACTGTTTGTAAAAATATCGCCATTTGTTTCAAAAGAGACCGTTGTAAAACCACCAACGTTTTCACCTTCATCCAAGACATCGCCAACATCAATAGTTTCATAGGTAATACCACCAGCAAGCGCGCCCGGGCCTGCATCAGCGGGTGCAACAGTTGGGTCAACTCGTACAGCTTTCAGCAAGCTTGGGTCCAAAAGGTTATTACCAGTATGGTGGAAGTTTTTGTTATTTTGACGGGCACCATCAATTGTTACTGCCAGGTTATGCTCCTCAACGCCACGGATATAAACCTTCTGGGTTGAAGTTTGCGCACCGCCCACTGAAATAGAAGCTTCACCCGCAAATAAATCCTTTGAATCGCTTGGTGTACGGCGTGCTAGATCCGTTGACGTAATATATTTTGAATCACCACGATCCGCGGCACCTGCATGGTCATCAAATTCCGCTGCCTCGGAAACCATAATTGGGTCAAGCGCTTCCTCGCCTGTAGAAACTTCAACAGAAGAAATCAAAATCGATCCATCTGATTGAGTTTCGAAATACAAACCGAGGCCTGAAATAATCTGATTCAATGCGTCCTGCGGTGACATCTTTCCTTTAACCGCATTTCCTTTCAGATTGCGTACAACATCCCCATGTGCGGAAACCTGTACCCCGGATTGTATCCCGAACTCTGCCAAACTCGCAGATAAGTTTTGCGATGGAATATTGAAATCAACTTCTTCAGATACAACTGTTTGCGCATGAGCCTGTTGCTGGTATCCAGCAATTCCACCACTCAATACCAACGACAACATCGCTACGCGAAGCAAATTGTTATTACGAAGATTGGATTTAAACCCCTTCATATTTTCTGTCCTTCTATATGCATGAAGCTTCATTTAATTTATGCGAATGCTTCTTAATCTCATTACATGCATTATAGACGATTTGAGGTTTTGAGATTTTCAAAAAAAGTTGAAAAAAATTCTAAATACTTGAAATCACTGTAATCCAGGGCGTGACATGATATATTTTTGCCCCAACAGATTGTGCAATTGCAGATAACGCGGCATCAGGATTCGTAAGTTGATAAACACCAGTTACAGGTTGCTCACCGATATCATCACCAAGCACAAGTAACGTAGCAGAATGATAATGCGATAACGTTTCTACAACTTCAGAAACCGGTCGATCATTCACAATTAGCCTATTCTCTTTCCAAGAAGACACATATTTGGGTTCTATTTTTCCATGAATAAGTGAATAATCGGGCTTAACTCTAATTGTATCCCCAACACGCAGAATGATCTCCTCCGTTTCATCAGGTTTAACAGAAACAATCCCTTCCTGTACTTGTACTTCGACGGACGGATGACGTGTAGAAACATCAAAGGCTGTGCCAATTACCTTTACAACCGAATTTTCCGCCCTCACGATAAAGGGTGATTTTGTATCATGCGCAACATTGAAGAATGCTTGACCATCTACAAGCTCAACCGCACGCTGGGTTGTGGTAAAAGAGACATTCAACCGACTTTCCGGCGCCAGACGAACTAAGCTACCATCTGATAAGGCAACTTCCTTAACTTCCCCAATCCCGGTGATGTAATCGGCACTATAATGTGACTGCCAACCTACTAAACATACGATTAGGAGAGAGGCTGCAACAGATATTGAAGCAGCCCAAAACTTTTTCCTCTTCAGGCGCCCATTATCGTTACTTGCAACAAAAATCCGATCTGTTGAATGCAGATCCTCTTTCTCTTGTCTCCACTCTTCTTCGTGAAGTGGTGGCACGCTTCCCATCAACTTATAAGCATTCAGAGCCTTCTCCCAAGCCCTTTGATGTTCTGTACTTTTTTCAAACCAATGTGAAAATGCAGCCTTTAAATTTTCATCATCCGGCTTTTCTAACAAGCAGATCAGCCATTCGCTTGCCTTTTGCGGTTCCAACATTTCTTGCAACTTGCCCCCCATATGGGAAAATCCTGTCATTAAGGCCTATAAATTCTTTTCAATTTACATT
>NZ_SMMC01000070.1 GCF_009711445.1 Curvivirga aplysinae
TTCCATAAATAATCCAATAAGCTCACATCTAAAAGTAAATGATATTTATCAACAGCAATGTGGTTAAAAATAACATTGGCCTGGCCTAGCAAACTGCGTGCGCTAGAACCAACAGGAAACATGCTTTTTCGGAAATCAAGAGAACATCCTTTTGAGAATAACTCTATTGCCCCTACTCCAAATACTTCTAGACATATAATTTGATCCGACATATCAGTCGCAATAATTGAGCGTCCGTGACCTAAATTATTTACTTGCTGCGTATAGCTACTAATCTTGTCAAAATCCGATTGCACAAACCACGTGGTAGGGCTTATCGAACATATCTCCGCTCCCTGCTCATCCGTCACCACACGACAGTTTTCCATAGGCAATGTGAAGTTCATTTCATCACTAAGTGCAATAACTTGATCCTTAGTTACAGGTTGGGCTTTTTGAATCATTGCGATCCCAGTATTTCTCAATAGAGAAATAGATAAATTAGATAAAGCGAGAGACATATCTCCATGTCTATCCTGTCTTTCAAGTGCCAATGCCTCAACCATGAACTAGCTCCCCTTTCGTATCATAGAAGCAAGTAGATGTTATCTTCGCTTCATAGCTTCCCTCAAAATCATATATATTTATAACCTCTCCCATACGCTCATATCCATTTAACACTAATCCCAGCGCCACAGGTTTCTTAAGTGTCGGACTATACACACTTGAGGTGACACGTCCTTCTATAGGCGCAGGTGGCGCCGAATAACCATTTGCCATAATAATTCCACCGACAGGTAGAACTTTGTCTCCGATTACTTCAAGACCAACCAGTTGCTCCCTATTTTTTTGCAAGGCAGCTTCACGTGTTAAAGACCTTTGGCCTATGAAATCATCTTTCTTACGATCTGCCATCGCACCAAATCCAATATCATGTGGGATCGTCGCAGAATCTGTATCCCCCCCTACATGAACATAGCCTTTCTCAGTCCGCATAACCAGTAAAGCTTCTACCCCAAATGGTTCCACTTTCAATTCCTTCCCACGTTCTAATAAAGCTTCCCACATAGACCGCATATAACTTGATGGCATTGAAACTTCATATCCCAGCTCCCCAGTAAAACTGGTTCTCAAGATTCTAATTTCCACGCTTCCTAATGTTGTGCATCGTACAGTCATATGTGGAAATGCCTCATTCGCGAAATCAATGTCCAATCCTAATGTTTCAAGAAGCTTTCGTGACTTTGGCCCTTGTATACTAATAGTTCCCCATCCAGTGGTCATAGGCGTTACAATCACATCCAAATAAGGCCATTCACATTGGCGCCATTCATCTAACCATCCAGCAATCATTGCCGCATTACCACTGGTAGTGGTGAGCCAAAAGTGATCTTCCTCTAAACGAGAGAAAACACCGTCTTCCATAACTGTGGCTTGTTCATTCAACATGAGACCATATCGTGCCACACCGACTTTCATAGCCTTTACATTATTTATGTAAAACTTATGGAGAAATTCTGCGGCATCCTTTCCACGCACATCAATTTTACCCAATGGCGAATAATCTAGAATACCAACAGCATGACGCACATGTAATACTTCACGTTCAATAGCGGCTTGAGCTGTCTCATTATCTTCTTTGTAATATGCGGGTCGAGTCCATATACCATATTCATCAAATACAGCATCATAAGCCTCATGCCAGCTATTAAGAGCCAGATAACGAATTGGCTTAAATAACTTTCCTCGTTTACGACCTGCAAACGCCCCCATTGTGACTGGCGTATAAGGCGGACGAAACTTTGTGGTTCCAACTTCTGGTATGTCCCGATTTGTTACCTGACCAAGGATTGCCAGCGCATTGATATTACTTGTCTTACCCTGATCCATTGCCATACCTGTTGTTGTATAGCGTTTAAAATGTTCTACAGAAGTATAATTCTCTCTTGCAGCCAGATTTACGTCAGATGACGTTACATCATGTTGGAAATCCACCCAGCGCTTGGCATGTCGAATATCTTCACGCTCTGTTGGTAAATCCCATAAAGCTTCAATAGGTGAATTATGTATTGGCTCAACATCACTTAAAATATCTGACAATTCAAAGTACCCATTTGCCGCACCTATACATTCATTGTCTTGAACATATAAACTTGGCACAAATGCGAGTTTACAGTCGTCAAATCGAAGCTTACCACCTGATTGAGAATGCAAATGCACGACCGGAGAATATCCGCCCGACATACCAAGCAAATCGCATTTCAAATTAAATCGCATCGTACTTAACACATTCTCCGACAAATCAATGGGCGATACCGTCACTGATGATAAACGTTTTTGACCTTTAGCCTCGGTTACAACATGTCCTTTTAATATCTCGATACCCGCATCTTCTACTGCATGAACAAGATAACCATCTGGCGATTGCCTTGCATCTACTAATGCAACGACTTTCACTCCCGCCTTTTGCAAGCAGAGTGCTGTTCGATAAGCATCATCATTATTCGTTGCAATAACCACTTTATGACCGGGAGATACCTCATATCTATTCACATAAGTGCGAATAGCTGACGCTAACATAATCCCCGGTAAATCATTATTGGAAAAAACCAATGGTCGCTCTATGGCACCGGTTGCCAAAACAACCTTTTGCGCTCGGATATGCCATAGTTTTTCTCTTGGCGTATCCGCTACCTTATTCACATCAATATGGTCGGTTAAACGTTCTGAGACAGCAAGAAGATTGTCATCATAATATCCAACAGCCGTAGATCGTGTCATCACTGTCACATTTGGATGACTTTGTAATTTTTCTTTTTGGGCATCGATCCATTTCAATGCAGATAAATTAAAAATCTGGGCATCTTCAAATAATAAAGCGCCTCCAATTTGGTGATCCTGTTCTACTAATAGAACTTGCTTATCTTCTTTTGCATGTTCCAAGGCTGCCCGTATTCCCGCAGGCCCAGCCCCAACAACGAGCACGTCCACATGCTTATATTGATGATCATATGCAGATGGATCATTCTCTTTAGGGATTGTACCCAACCCTGCCATCTGACGAACCATAGGGCTCCAGAATTTCCATCCCGGCCATTTAAAAACCTTATAATAAAATCCTGCGACGAAGAAACGCTTTAAAATACCGGTTACTGCCAATAGATCATATTTAGCATTGGGCCAACAATTGACAGATTTTAACGTAAGTCCTTCTTGTATAGCCGTCGTTGTCATTCTGACATTGGGTTCTTCAAAAGGTGGTGTGCCCAGCTGCGCGATAGCATTTGCTTCCTCAGCACCTGCCGCCATAATGCCACGTGGCCGATGGTATTTAAAACTACGCCCTACGACTGAGACATCATTAGCCATTAAGGCAGAGGCAATTGTATCCCCCTCATACCCAAAATAGGTTTTTCCATCAAAAGTGAATGAGATTAGCTTTTCACGGTTTAAACGTCCTTTGGAAGGCAAACGAAATGATGTCATTTTTTATCTCCCAATTTCTGCCAACCTTCAGGGGGTTGCTCACCCATTTGATAGCACCCGTAAATTTCATGGGTCACGGTATTGCGGATCAGATTAAAATACTGGCTACATCCATGTATATGCCCCCAACGTTCCAAAGAAATCCCTTTTATATTATCTCTCATAAACAGGTATTCTGCCCATTGGCTATCTGTGACTTCCGATGCAGGTATTGGTCGTTCCAAATGCGATGGGCCTGCATATTTAAATTCTTCTTCACTTCGTTCCCCACAATAAGGGCATGTAATCTTGTGCATCTCTTATCCCCTTAATGTGCGATACCCGCTGCACCCATCTCATCAATGAAAGCACCGGTTTCAAATCTGTTTAACCCAAAGGCTTCTGTCAGTTTATGAGGTTGATCTGTTGCGATTGTATGGGCCAACGTATATCCCCCGGCAGGAATAGCTTTAAAACCGCCGGTCCCAAAACCGCAATTGACATACATGTTCTTCACTGGGGTATGCCCTATAATAGGGGAAGAATCATAAACGATATCAACAATACCCGCCCATTGGCGCATTAATTTCACACGTCGCAATTTCGGGAATATCTCAACAATACCCGCAACAATATTTTCAAGGGTATGCACGTTACCTCTTTGAGCATAGGAAGGATAAAGATCGAGCCCCCCGCCCATAACAACTTCCCCTTTGTCCGATTGGCTCACATAGACGCCCGCATCTGGTGATAAGACCACCGTATCGATAAAAGGTTTCAGAGGTTCAGAAACACAAGCTTGCAACGCCATGGATGTAACGGGTAATCGGAAACCAGCCATTTCTGCCAACACACTGGAATGACCAGCAACACAAAGGGCCACCTTCTTGGCTTTTACAGTTCCCTTTTGAGTTACTACTAGATGGGAACCATCCGCTGCCTTCTCAAAACCAGTTACTGCGCATTGTTGAATAATATCGACACCACGGTCATCTGCCGCGCGGGCATATCCCCAAGCTACACCATCATGACGGGCGACGCCGCCTCTTGGCTGGTTCATGCCGCCGAATATCGGAAAACGAGCCTCCTCACTCACATTCACGCCCGGCGCAAGCTCAATAATTTCTTCCCGTGTTAACCATTCCGCATCTACACCATTCATATGCATGGCATTAATAGCACGTCGAGACATTTCCACATCATGATGGCTATGACTTAAACGTAACAAGCCTGCTTGTCTTAGCATCACATTAAAATTCAACTCACGACTTAGGATTTCATATTGCTTTAAGGAGAAATCGTAAAATTCTGCACTTTCAGGATAGAGGTAGTTAGATCGTACCGTTATGGTGTTGCGCCCTGTATTACCGCCACCAAGCCACCCGGCCTCAATCACAGCAACATCAGTAATGTTATGTTCTTTCGCCAAATAATATGCTGTGGCAAGACCGTGGCCACCACCGCCAACAATCACAACTTCATATTCTTCTTTAAGCGGCGGACTACGCCATGCTTTATGCCAATCTTCGTGATGCTTCATTGCATTTCGGGCTAGCGAGAAAACCGAATAGTGCTGCATTTCTATCCCCTAGATATCTTTATGACAGGCAATTCTAGACAATCGCCCAAACACAAACTATACAGTTCTGTATATTTCATATTTTCACCCGTCAAGAGAATTATCAAAATGACTGAACAAAACGATATTCGCGGCAATACTAAAACAACCAAACAAGAATGGCTTAAAGCGGCACAGTTAATGTTAATCAACGATGGTGTAGAACGGGTGAAAATAGATCGTTTAGCAAAAGTACTAGATGTCACCAGAGGTGGCTTTTATTGGTTCTTTAAAAGTCGTCAGGATCTTTTAGATCAGCTTGTCGATGATTGGGCAGATAAAGATAGCGACCCCCTCATTAGTAGTTTAGAAGAATCGACCCCCGCTATGGATCGCTTAATTACCTTTGCAAAAATCATCATAGATGAAGATGAATATAACCCTGCCCTAGACATGGCGATCCGTGAATGGGCCAGAACGAATGAGAATATCCAAAAGAAGGTCACTTTAATTGATCAACTACGAATGACAGCCTTAGGAAATATCTTTAAAGAGCTTGGCGAAGATATAGATTCTGCTTTGATCCGGGCGCGTATTTATTACTTTCATCAGATCGGTTACTACGCTATGGGCATTAAAGAAACATCAGATCAACGAAAAAAATATCTTCCGATTTATTTTAAACAATTAACAGGTTATGATCTGCCGAAAGATTTTATGACCAAGTAAGAGCATCATGTCCGATCAAAGCCTTCCTATCCTATACAGTTTTCGCCGTTGTCCTTATGCCATGCGCGGCCGCCTTGCACTTTATGCTCGTGGCATCAACTGTGAAATACGTGAGATTGAATTAAAAAACAAACCTGATGAGATGCTACATATCTCACCAAAAGGCACTGTGCCCGTCTTGCAATTAACAGATGGAACAGTGTTGGAAGAAAGTCTGGATGTGATGTTATGGGCAGTCTCACAAGATAAAAACACACTCCAGATACCATCCATCCAGCATCCTACTGATGACATGCTTACGTTGATTGAGAAAATTGATGGCCCGTTCAAACATCATTTGGATCGTTACAAATACGAAAATCGCTATGAAGCCGAAGGCGCTGTTTCCAGCGAACATCGTGATGCGAATATGGTAATATTGCAGGATCTTAACGAACGCCTAAGCCAATCCCAATATCTTTTTGGAAATAACATCACTTTCGCTGATTTCGCCATTGCGCCTTTTATCCGTCAATTCGCCAATACGGATCGTAACTGGTTTGATCAACAAGCCCTTCCACATCTTATAAACTGGCTAGATAATTTCTGTAATTCCGAACCATTTCTGACCATCATGAAAAAACGCAAACCATGGTTAGATACTGATAAAGCGTTTGAGATATTTCCTTAACTTCACCTTACTCTTCACGATTCTTTCTAAAACATTGCGTAGAAGTAAACTCTGGTAACCAGCCTTCTCGGTGCTTGGTCCATAGTTCATATGTTGGGGTGAATTGATTAGGCTCATCCATGCTGCCTAGATGGATTTCTATCTCATTATCGCTTTTTGCATAAACTGATGAACCACAATTGGGACAAAAAAAACGCCCTTTATATTCCTTTGTATCGCCTGCAATCTCAACGGCATCTTTAGGAAACACAGCCGCAGCATAAAAGAGGGCGCCATGATGTTTCCGGCAATCCATACAATGACAAATACCAACCCTATCAGGTTCACATGAAACAACCAATCTGACGTTCCCACATTGGCA
>NZ_SMMC01000016.1 GCF_009711445.1 Curvivirga aplysinae
TACTCAGTTACTGCAGCAACTACGCCGGCACCAACTGTGCGTCCACCTTCGCGGATCGCGAAGCGAAGACCGTCGTTCATCGCGATAGGTGCGATCAACTCAACATCCATTGTGATGTTATCACCTGGCATTACCATCTCTGTACCTTCTGGCAATACTACAGAACCTGTTACGTCTGTTGTACGGAAGTAGAATTGTGGACGGTAGTTAGAGAAGAATGGTGTGTGACGACCACCTTCATCTTTTGTCAGAATGTAGCACTCACATTTGAACTTTGTATGTGGCTTGATAGAACCTGGAGCACATAGTACTTGACCACGCTCAACGTCTTCACGACCAACACCACGCAACAATGCACCAATGTTGTCACCAGCTTCACCGCTATCAAGCAGCTTGCGGAACATTTCAACACCTGTACATGTTGTTTTTGTTGTTTCTTTAAGACCTACGATTTCGATCTCTTCACCAACTTTAACAACACCAGATTCCACACGACCTGTTACTACTGTACCACGGCCAGAGATAGAGAATACGTCCTCAATCGGCATCAAGAATGGCAAGTCAACAGCACGTTCTGGCTGTGGAATATATTCGTCAACAGCAGCCATCAGCTCAAGAATTTTCTCTTTACCGATATTGTCGTCGCGACCTTCCAATGCTGCCAAAGCAGAACCAGCGATGATTGGTAAATCGTCACCTGGGAAGTCATAAGAAGACAACAATTCACGAACTTCCATCTCAACCAATTCCAACAACTCTTCGTCGTCAACTTGGTCAACTTTGTTCAAGAATACTACAAGCGCAGGTACACCAACCTGACGTGCCAACAAGATGTGCTCACGTGTTTGTGGCATTGGACCATCAGCTGCGTTCACAACCAAGATCGCGCCATCCATTTGAGCCGCACCAGTGATCATGTTTTTAACATAGTCAGCGTGACCTGGGCAGTCTACGTGTGCATAGTGACGTGTTTCAGTCTCATACTCAACGTGCGCTGTGTTAATTGTAATACCGCGCTCACGCTCTTCAGGCGCTTTGTCGATGTCACCGAAGTCAGTTGCGTCTGCACCGTTTACTTCAGCCAATACTTTGGAAATCGCCGCAGTAAGAGTTGTCTTACCGTGGTCAACGTGACCAACTGTACCAATGTTACAGTGTGGTTTATTACGTTCAAACTTTTCTTTAGCCATT
>NZ_SMMC01000205.1:0-22766 GCF_009711445.1 Curvivirga aplysinae
ATTAAAAGAGATAAAATGGAAAGTCGAAATTTTTGAAATTATTAAGCTTACATTATTCTGAGCTTATGGGGTGAAATATGACGAGCAAAGCGCAAGTATTAATCGGCGATAAAGATGAAACCTCTACCCTTCGTCTTTCTGCTAAACTTGCTTCCGATGGATATGATGTCATCAAATCATCCCAGTTTTCTGAATTTGCGCTACAAGTTAAAAATAATCGCCCTGATGCAGTGCTTTTAGGGCAATTTGACGATATTAAGCAAGCTGAAGCAGCAAAGCAGATTAAAGAATTAACATCCCCTCGCCCTCTTCCAACCTTACTATTTAATGCCTCGACTTCGAAAGAGGATAGATTGGAAGCTATTAATGCCGAAGTTCAAGACATGCTTGAAGGTGTACCTGGTGACAATTTGTTAACTCGCCGAATTAGTTTACTGACCAGATTTTCTACTATGCAGCATGAATTAGAGCGCAGAGTTCATACAGCAAGTGATTTTGATGTTTTTATTGATCCATGGACCCATGATCGATTTGCAGATAAACAAAGTCAGGTACTAATAATTTCGTCTGAAGGTGATGATATCAAAGAGCTGGAAGAAGAGCTCAGATCATTAGATCTTGGAATCGATTTTGAACATGATTTTTATCGAGCGGCAGATCGATTAGATGCGGAACGATTCGATGCATGTATTATTTCAATTACAAATGAACAAGCAGCCGAGCAAGCACTATACCTAAGTAGTCATCTTCGAAATAACCCTCGTCAATTCAATATGCCCGTAATTATATTAACTAAACATGGTATGCTTTCAGAAATTGAGGCAGGATATCGGGCTGGCGCAACAAATGTCATTGAAGATTGTCAGGACCTAAATCTGGTTGCCACCCATTGTAAGATGCTGGTGAAAGGACAGCGTATGAAATGGAGCATGCGTGACCCTATGATCGCAACTCAAACAGATGCAACGACTGATAATCTAAAAGGTGTGTATTCCAAAGAATTCTTCAGTAACCATCTGACACGCCAGATTGATGACTACAGACAACGCAGCAGCGACCTATCTATGGCGATATTTGCCATCAGAAATGCGCCCGATGTTCTTCAACGTTTTGGTCAAGAAGCTTGCGATATGCTTTTACAACAAATGGCGGACTGGATTCAGGGATTGTTGCGCATCGAAGATATGACTGCTCGCGTTGGACCTTATGAATTTGCGGTCTTATTGCCGGACACATCAGAAAAGCTTGCCTCAATGGTTGCAAATAGAATTACAGGAATCTTGCATCATTCTGAGTTTCGCCTAACAGAAGAAATTATGGAAGCAATTAATGTCTGGGTCGATTTAGGTGTCTGTGGACTTGCATCAGGAGATGATGCAGAAACCTTCTTAAAAAGAACGCAAAACTCAATTTTCTAACATATGCCTCTTGGATTGCGGCAACGCCTTACCTATACTTATATTCAAATAATTATGGATCTAAGTTTATGAAAATTGAAATTGATATCTTCTCCGACCCTATCTGTCCATGGTGTTATATTGGCAAAAAACGATTAGAAAAAGCGCTAGCCAACCGTCCAGATTTGGATATCGAAATACGATGGCGTGCTTTTCAATTAAACCCATCGATGCCAGAGTTAGGTATGGATCGCAAAACTTATCTTGAAAATAAATTTGGTGGTCCCGGGGGAGCAGCTCAAGTCTACGGACATATAAAAACCACAGGTGAAACTGAAGGAATCGATTTCCAATTTGATGAAATCAAGCGGACTCCCAATACAGTTAAAGCACATCGTCTAATTAGATTTGCTCAGAGTCAAAATGCACAAACTGCTTTTGACTTAAAAGAAGAACTTTTCCAAGCCTATTTTATGAATGGCAAAGATATAGGTGACAAAGAAACACTCATCAAAATCGCGTCATCTGTTGGCATGAATGAAAGTGATGTAACAGAGTTCCTTAATACAGAATTATTTAAATCTGATATCGAAGAAGAAGATACAACTGCGCGGCGTTTAGGTATATCAGGTGTTCCCTTCTTTATCGTTAATGGCCAATATGCTTTATCTGGAGCGCAAGAACCTTCGGCTTTTGAACCCGTATTTGACCTAGCTTCACAAGCCGTTTCTGAAAATGAAGAATAAACTTTAGGCTGCTTTTTGAGCAGCCAAAGCTATACGCGCTAATTTATCTGCAAATTTCATCGCACCAGACATACGTTTTTCTGCATCTTCCCAAGGACGCATAACAACAAGCTTCTGATCCGGTCGTAATTTCACCGTACCCATTTGTTGTTGCATAAAACCAATCAGACCTGTTGGATTTGCAAACTCATTATTTCTAAATGAAACCACTGCGCCTTTTGGTCCTGCATCCATTTTTTCAATGCCAGCTTTTTTACACAGTAGCTTGATTGTCACAACTTCAATCAAGTTTTTGACTTCTTGAGGTAATGGACCAAATCGATCTGCCATCTCTACAGCAAAAGCGTTTAATTCCTTACGGTTAGATAAATCTGACAAACGACGATACAGACCCAAGCGGACGGATAAATCTTGAACATAATTTTCGGGTATAAGAACCGCTGAACCAAGATTGATCACAGGTGACCAAGTCTCCTCATATTCTTCTTTGAAATCTTCGCGAGCCGCAGCAACTGCTTCTTCAAGCATACGTTGATATAGTTCAACACCAACTTCTTTCACATGTCCTGATTGCTCATCGCCAAGCAGGTTTCCTGCCCCCCGAATGTCCATATCATGACTTGCAAGAGAAAAGCCTGCCCCCAAGCTATCCAAGGTTTGCATCACTTCTAAACGCTTTCGCGCCGTAGTACTAATTATCTTGTCCGTAGGTAAGGTCAGATAACAATAGGCCCGAATCTTGGATCGCCCAATCCGACCACGTAATTGATATAATTGCGCCAAACCAAACATATCAGATCGATGAAGAATCATTGTGTTTGCAGTTGCGATATCCAAACCACTTTCCACGATATTCGTAGCAAGCAGAATATCATATTTCCCATCGGTAAAATCACTCATTACATCTTCAAGATCTGATGGGTTCAATTGCCCATGGGCAACAGCTATCTTTAGGTCTGGTACAAGTTCAGTTAATTGTTTATGAACTTGATGTAAGTCTTTGATTCTAGGACAAACGTAATATACCTGCCCGCCGCGAAAATGTTCGCGATAAATCGCTTCTTTTAACACAACAGAATCATAAGGTGTGACAAAAGTCCGCACGGCCAAACGATCCACTGGAGGGGTAGCGATGATACTCATTTCTCGCACACCAGACAGGGCCATTTGCAAAGTACGCGGAATTGGTGTTGCTGTCAGAGTTAAGACATGCACATTGGCACGAAATTCCTTTAAACGCTCTTTCTGTGTTACACCAAAATGCTGTTCTTCATCAATGATTACGAGACCAAGATTTTTGAAACTTGTATTCTTACTCAATAGCGCATGTGTACCAATCACAATATCGACCGTGCCGTCTGCCAATCCCTTTTTGGTATCATTTGCATCTTTTGTTGTTACCAAACGTGATAATTGACGTACTTGAACAGGTAAGCCCGCGAAACGGCTTTCGAAGTTTTTAAAATGCTGACGTGCCAAAATGGTCGTCGGTACAACGACAGCTACTTGCTGCCCACTTAATGCAGAAATAAAAGCAGCACGTAAAGCAACCTCTGTCTTTCCAAAACCAACATCACCACAAACCAATCGATCCATCGGGCGACCTGATCCCATATCCTCTATCACTTCGCCAATTGCACGGGCTTGATCATCCGTCTCTGAATAGGGAAAGCGTGCACAAAATTCGTCATAAGCCCCGTCAGGAGGCACGATGCGCTCTCCTTTCCGTAACATGCGTTCTGCAGCCACTTTCAGAAGCTTGTCGGCAATAATTTTGATGCGTTCTTTGATTTTTGCTTTCCGTGCCTGCCAAGCCACACCGCCAAGCTTATCCAATTGTGCAGTAGCATCTTCCGATCCAAAGCGCGATAAGACTTCAATATTTTCTACGGGTACGAAGAGTTTATCGTCACCAGCATAGATCAATCTGACACAATCATGTGGAGCTCCCTCTACATTAACGGTCTCCAACCCATCATATCTACCAATACCATGCTCGACATGAACCACTAGATCATTCACCTCAAGAGCAGAAGCCTCGGTAATAAATTCTTCTCCACGGCGTTTCTTGCGTTTGGGAGGACGAGATAAGCGTTCACCCAAAATATCTTGTTCGGTATAAATGATAATATTGCTATGTTGAAAACCACGATCAAGTTCGGCAACAATCAATCCAACCTGTCCAGCTTTTAGGCCTTGTGCCTCCGCCCAATTGGAAATCGTTGGCAAACCAGCCAGACCATGATCTTCCAGCAAAGTTGATAAGCGATCTTTCGATCCTTCTGTATAAGCAGAAATAAGAACGGATTTGTTTTTGTGGTCTTGCAATCGTTGCGTTACCGCATCAAACACATTTTGATCCGGATTGTTTCGTGCGGAAGCAAAATCAGTTACACGCTTACCTTCAGCATCCAGCACAACTTTCCCACCCAAATCATCAGGCATGGAGAAACTGGTAAGTTCACAAACTGGACGCAAGTCGAGACGTTTAGCCCATTCTTCTTGCATCACAAACAAACTATCAACCGCAATTGGTTTATATACAGCGCCTTCACCGGCCTGTAAGGATTTATTCTTTGATTGGGATTCCAACATGTGTTGGCGTGCTTCAAAGTAATCTAAAACAGCTTCCCATCGCGCAGATAACGCTTCTTGAACATGATCATCTATCAAGATAGGTGACGCTGGTAAGTAATCTAAAATAGTTTCTAATTCTGTATGAAAAAACGGAAGCCAATGTTCCATACCAGCATAACGACGACCAGCACTGATTGCTTCGTATAACGGATCATTTTCGGTATTTGCACCAAAGCTTTCTCGGTAACGTTTTCTAAATAAAGCAACGCTTTCATCATGCAAGAGCACTTCACTTACAGGAATTAAATCAAGCTCTTGCATTTCACCAATGGTTCTTTGGCTAACCGCATCGAAACTTCGGATCGTTTCTAAATCTTCATCAAAGAAATCAAGCCGTACCGGGTTCTCATAACCTGCAGGGAATAGATCTATAATACCGCCACGAACCGCATATTCGCCCGGTTCCCTCACGGTGCCTGTTCGCTGATATCCATTTTGTTCAAGATAAGAAAAAAGCTGATTATGAGGTAATGGCTGATTTACCTTGGCAGATAATGACGCAGTTTCAAGCAACTTCTTTGGCAATACACGTTGCAAAGCTGCATTTGCAGTAACAAGCAGCAGATCAATGCTGTTTTCACCCTTATGTGCCAACTTACATAATGTGCTTAAACGTGACGCCACAACATCAGAATTTGGTGAAACACGATCATATGGCAAACAATCCCAAGCAGGTAGGCTGAGAACTTTAACGCTGGGGCGCATAAAAGAAACAAGCTGTTTTAGACGTGCAGCATGGCTATCATCACTTACAATATAGATGATTGGTTCTTCTGATTTACCGATTGCTTCTGCTAAAATTAAGGCATCCACACCATCCGGTGTGTTGCAAATTGTGGTTAAGCCCGGTGCGGTCAGTTTTGCTTTCAGCAATTCCATAACGCTATGATACCTTTAAATTCGTATAAGTTTAAATGCCGTGTTCAGCCGTATAAGCGATTAATTTATCTAGAAGATCGGACTTTACATGATCCGGGGCTTCGACATCGCCGCGTAAAATGGAATAGAAGGTTTGATCCGGTACAGTCATTAAACATTCAAACTCATATAAATCCTCCGCGCTTAATTCCCGAAGATGTTTACGAGCAAAACCACCAACGAGAATATCCAACTCTTTTATACCGCGGTGCTGAGATCGAAATTCCAGTTTCTTTAAACGTTTTTCATGCGCATCCATTTCGGGTTCAACAGCTTCAGTCATGTTTATGCTCCTCACAAAACCTGTGATTTTGTATACGTGTCCTGACAAGATAGGTAAATCCCGTTTTATGAAATTCACCCCATTTAGATTTGGAAATTCTGACGAGTCATCTATATAGTCATATAAGAACGATTCATAAACACGTGACAATCATGCGCCCTGAAAAATTATTCCCTTTATTTTCTCCATTGGAAACCTTAACCGGAATCGGTCCGCGTATTGCTGTATTATTGGGGAAACTCACTGGTCCACATGTTATTGATTTATTATGGCATTTACCGCGTGAAATAATTGATCGTTCTTATATGCCAACTATTGAAAAATGTATCTCAGGTAAAGTTGCCACGATAAAGGTACAAGTGATGGGACATGAACCATCTAGTGATCGTCGACGTCCCTACAAAGTCATTTGTAAAGATGATACCGGTTTTTTGACATTAGTCTTTTTCAAAGGAAACAAGAAATATTTAGAGGCTCAGCTACCTATTGGAGAAACGAGATTGATAAGCGGTAAAACTGAGCGTTATCAGAACCGTTTGCAAATGTCGCACCCGGATTTCATCGTTCCAGAAGATCAAGCAGATAGTTTACCGAAGATTGAACCAATCTATCCTCTTGCAGCAGGCCTAACAGCAAAAACAGTTTTTAAAGCTACGCATCAAGCGCTTGAAAAAACACCGGATTTCGAAGAATGGCAAGACGAAGCTTATTTAAAGAAACAAGGTTGGCCCAGTTGGAAAGAGGCTTTGTTACAAGTTCACAATCCAAGTAGTAGTGTAAGCTTATTGCCGGAGCATCCAATTCGACAACGCCTAGCATTTGATGAGTTACTTGCAAATCAACTTGCATTATCCATCATGCGTGCAAAAGCTAAACGCCAAAAAGGTTTTCCATTCAAAGGAGATGGAAACCTTCGCAAATCAATCATTAATGCCCTACCCTTTCAACTCACGAAATCACAAGAAACCACGCTGAACGAAATTTATGAAGATATGGCAACAAACTCACGTATGTTACGTTTGGTTCAAGGAGATGTTGGGTCTGGAAAAACCGTCGTCGCATTGTTGGCGATGGCAAATATTGTTGAATGCGGTAAACAAGCTGCCTTAATGGCACCGACAGATATCTTGGCGCGACAGCATTTTGAGTCACTCGAACCGTTGGCAACAGAAGCCGGAATAAAACTTGCTGTGCTCACAGGCAGGGACAAAGGAAAACCACGTAAGGCACTGCTTGAAAGACTTAAAGCTGGCGAGATTGATATCTTGATTGGTACACATGCCCTCTTCCAAGATGATGTGATTTACAAGGATTTAGCTCTTGCCGTCATTGATGAACAGCATCGATTTGGTGTGCATCAACGCTTAGGACTAGCGTCTAAAGGCGCTGCGGTTGATATGCTGGTGATGACGGCCACACCTATTCCAAGAACATTGATGATGTCTGCTTATGGAGATTTAGATGTATCTCGGCTCATAGATAAACCTCCAGGAAGACAACCAATTCAAACGATCGTTGTAAGTCAGGATCGTCTCAGTGAAGTCATAAATAGCTTGGGACGTAAAATTAAAGACGGTGCAAAAATATATTGGGTCTGCCCATTGGTAGAAGAATCAGAGCTTCTAGATCTTCCTGCTGCTGAAGATCGTTATCGCGATTTATCTGCGCATTTTGGGGAAGAACGTGTCGCAATTGTTCATGGACAGATGAAAGCAAAAGACAAAGATGCTGCCATGCTAAGTTTTGTTGAAGGTGATTGTAATATTCTGGTGGCAACAACTGTTATCGAAGTTGGAGTAAACGTACCGGAGGCAACCATAATGGTGATTGATCATGCGCAGCATTTTGGGTTAGCGCAATTGCACCAGCTACGTGGACGAATTGGTCGTGGCGACAAAGCTTCCACTTGTATTTTACTTCGATCAAATAAATTAACAGAAACAGCAAAACAGCGTCTTTCAGTAATGAGTGAAACAGAAGATGGGTTTATCATTGCTGAGAAAGATTTGGAATTACGTGGTGCAGGTGAAGTTCTTGGCACACGTCAATCTGGATTACCTGAAATGAAGCTTGCTGATATAGCAGAACACGCCGATCTGATGCAGGCCGCTTATGATGACGCCAGAATCGTCATTAGCCGAGACCCAGAACTAACCAGTGATCGCGGAAAGAAATTACGTAATCTTTTATATCTATTCGAAAGAGATCAAGCAGTCGGAAATCTACGTTCAGGATAAGAGGTTTTATCCTTTAAATGATTTCCGCACCATCTTCGCCATTTTATCCTTCTTATCAGATGGATTAACAATCCCGAGTGAGATCAATAGCTTTAAGGCATCTTCAACAGGCATATCCAAAGGTTTTAAATCTTCCTTTGGTACAAATAATAAAAAGCCAGATGTTGGGTTGGGAGTCGTTGGCACATAAATGCTTACTTGTTCATTTTCAAGCTTTTGTTTCACTTCGCCTTGTGTATTGCCAGTCACAAAAGCAATCGTCCATGCGCCACGACGAGGGTATTCAACCAACACAGCTTGACGAAACGCTTCTGACTGATTCTTTAATAACGTTTCAAGAACTTGCTTGGAAGCAGAATAAACACCACTAATAACGGGCATTCGGTTCAAGACCACTTCCCATGCATGCACAATATAGCGCCCAACCAAGCCTGCGGTTAGAGCACCAATAAGTGTGATCGCGACGAATAAGACAATCAATCCAAGTCCCGGCAAACCAATTTGCAAGCCTAGCGTTTCACGTAAATACGTGTCAGGATTTAGGTGATCCGGAATCAAATGCACAATCTGATTGTCAACAAGTTCAATAAACCAAATTGCCACAGCAAAAGTAATTGCAATCGGTGCAGTCACCAAAACCCCTGCTAAAAAATATGCACGGATACGGGCAAAAAAACCACCGCCGAATTTATGTTCTTTATCTGCGTTTTTTTCTTGTGACATTCACTTTTATCCCGAAAACGAAAAGTATAGTAATGTGACTATATATGGAACCATTCCTATTGAATAAAGAGCAAATCCTCTCTAAACACAAAATAGTTACTATTTTTTACATTCTTATGCATTCCCTTGCTCATATCAGAAGTTTTTAAGGGACTTTTACAAAACATTTGTTTAAAATAATTACATTCTCAGTTAGGGAGAAATTAAGTTGTCTGCTGACATAAAAACTTTACGTAATATACCATTATTCAAGAACTTCTCGGATTCGGATCTTGGTCAGTGGAATAAAAGATGTGGTTGGCAGGAATTTGCTGCAAATGAGCAAATTATTGATCGTCAGAGTGATACAAGAGATATTTACTTTATTACCAAAGGCTCTGCGAGAGTAGTAAATTATTCAATATCTGGTCGTGAGATATCATTTGACGATATTCATCAAGGTACATTTTTTGGTGAACTTTCAGCGCTAGATGGCGAGCCTCGTTCAGCTAATGTAGTTGCCTTGACCCAAACAGAAGTCGCGACTTTGTCTGAAACAGCGTTCAAAGATTTACTTATAAATCATCCAGAAACGGCTATTATCTTAATGCAACGCATGTCAAAAATCATCCGAACCTCAGTCGACCGCATTATGGACCTGAGTACTCTTGGTGCGAATAACCGTGTTTATGCGGAAATATTAAGATTGGCACGAAACGGTCGGATTTCTAATAATGAATCTCGGATTGATCCTGTACCTAATCATAGCGACATAGCAAGCCGTGTTAGCACCACTAGAGAAACAGTGGCACGTGTTTTTAGCGAACTCTCAAAAAAGCAACTCCTTGAAAAGTCAAAAAACACTCTCGTTGTAAGAGATCTATCCCGCCTTCAAGAAATGGTCGAAGAATTTAAAGGTGATTAGAATCAATCTTTTATTTATCGCATCCTTTAACAAAGCAATATTGAATCATTAAATTCCGATCATGAGACATCTAATGAAACAATATTATGAAAGAGCAAATTCTTACATCTTTTTGAAAAAAAAATTAAAAAAATTAAAAAAAGACATTGACCAAACAGGCAACCACCCCTATTTTCCGCCGCGTCGACAACGAAGATGTTTCGACATTGAAAATGGAATGGGCCGTTAGCTCAGCTGGTAGAGCACTCGACTTTTAATCGAATGGTCACAAGTTCGAATCTTGTACGGCCCACCACTTATCTCTCCTAATATCCTGTACTTAATCAATAAAACCTAATCTGTACATTTTGTGCTATACTATTGCATTGATTATGATAATCATGGTTTAATCTATCATATGGGAGCAACTGTTATTATACAGTTGAAAAATGACATTTAGATAAAATGCAAACTAATCAAACTTGTATTGAGATTAGCTTCATGTCATTAGCCGATATATTACATACAAAACAAAAAAATATATTTGCAGGGAAATACCAGTGAAATTTACAAAGAGAAAATCGATAGCGTTAGGGTTCTACGTCGCCGTATTTTTTATGGCCGCAGTAGCAGTTTCTATCGCAGCTCTATCCATTTATTCAAAAAACATCCTCCAAAGTAACTCCACACGCATTATAGATGTGGAAGTAAAAAAGGAAATTCTGAGTAAAGATATTGCAACCTTCCTTTTTTTAATGTCACGTGCTGAAAAGAGTTTAATCCTTTCACGTACAACGGCACTAAAGGATAAATACATAGCCCAGATTAATAATTTTGATGCTGAATTAGATTCGAAGCTTCAAGACTTAAAAGTCGTCTCTAGTGAAGTTGAGCTAGAGAAAATTGCACTTTTCGACCAACACCTTGCGGATTACCGCGAAATTAGAGCACGTGTAATTGCTGCAATTGAAAAAAAGAAACAAAAGAAAGCTATTCGGATTTCTGACGGGCGCGGCAGTAAAATTATTGATGCTGCAGAGCTCGTTTTACAAGATATTATTGCAGAAAGCCAAGTCGCCATGCTTTCAGCTAGAAGTGACATGGATAAAAGCGGTAAGCAACTGATAACATTGATTATTGTTGTTGCTGCGATAGGTATCTTGGTTAGTAGTATTGCCACCATCTTTTTGATACGTCGTTCCGTAATTGCGCCAATCAAAAGATTAACCCGAGCAATGGGCGAAATTTCAAACGGTAAGCTGGAAACAGAAATCCCTGGCCTCTCCTTAAGCAATGAACTTGGTGATATGGCCGGAACGGTATCTATCTTTAAGGATAGTATGGTTGATAATGCCAAGATGGCTGAAGATCAAAAACAGGCAGCATTACGTGGAGAAGAACGTACTAAAAACCTAGTAAATATCACGGAAGAGTTTAAATCACGTATCGCAGGTTCTTTAGATGAGTTACATAATGTATCTGAAGAAATGACAAATACAGCTGAACATACTTCCTCCATTGCCAATTCTGTAAATACTCAATCCCAAACAGCGAGTAATGCAGTGCGTGAAGCAAACCAAAGTACAACAGCGGTTGCATCTGCGACAGAAGAAATGTCCCATTCCATTCGTGAGATTGGTGCACAGGTGCAACGTAGCAGTGAAACGACAAGAAATGCTGTCGAAAAAACCGAAGAAGCAAAAGAAGTCATTGATGGCCTAAACGAATCTTCTCAGCGTATTGGTGAAATTGTAGGGCTCATCGAAGATATCGCGGAACAAACAAATCTATTGGCATTGAATGCAACAATCGAAGCTGCACGTGCTGGAGATGCAGGCAAAGGTTTTGCCGTGGTTGCAAATGAAGTAAAATCTCTTGCAAATCAAACATCTAGCGCAACAGATGAAATCTCACAGCTTGTTCAACGTGTTCAACAAGAAACACAACATGCTGTGTCAGCCGTAACATCTATCGAAAGCAGTATTGCTGAGGTGGATGAAGTTTCTTCTGGTGTTGCAGCATCTGTACAACAGCAAGAAGCCGCAACGCAGGAAATTTCTACAAATATCCAATTTGTTGCCTCTGAAACTGACAATGTTGCGACTGATATTTCACAAGTAAATGCATCTAGCCAAGAAACGGTCGATAACATGAACAAACTTCTCGACGCATCCTCTACGGTAGATCGTCAGCGAGAAGCACTTGAAACAGAAATTAGTGATTATCTTAAACGTGTAGAGGCCGTTTGATAACGGCCCCTATAACTCTAAACTTTATTTTCTTAATAATTCTATAAGCCCTGCTTGTCTTTGAGACTTTTCTCAACAGCAGGGCTTACAAATTTTGAGACATCCCCACCTAAAGCACTTACCTCTTTTACAAGACGGCTGGCAATAAATTGATGACTTTCAGACGCCATTAAGAAAACCGTTTCGATAGAAGAATTAATTTTTGCGTTCATACCAGTCATTTGAAATTCATAATCAAAATCGGACACAGCACGTAAGCCACGAACAATCATAGTCGCACCAACTTCTTCTGCGTGATGCATAAGTAATTTCTCAAAGGGTTGTACTAATATCTTGCTTGGAACATCTAGTTTTGCAACTTCTTGCTCAACTAACGCAACTCGTTCTTCTAATGAAAAAAGGGGACCTTTTCCGGCATTTACAGCGACAGATACAATTAACACATCCGTAAGATGTCTCGCTGCACGTTCAATGATATCCAAATGTCCCTTTGTAATCGGGTCAAATGTTCCCGGATAAATCCCCACTTTTCCATGAGCTTAGCTTTCCTCACCGTCAACTGGTGTTTCTTCGATCATCTCTGCGGCGTTACCTTCTTCTACAGCAGGTGTCTCTGATGTAGTTGTATCACCACCCTCAACACCTTCTTCAGTCATGTTTTCCTCATCATCTCCTTCATCACGAAGACGAGCAACAGATACAACACGGTGATCTGCAGAGACGTTAAACAAACGAACACCTTTAGAATTACGGCTCACTCGACGAACACTATCCAGTGGCATACGGATAATTTGTCCGCCATTAGTCACAAGCATAATTTCATCAAGCCCTGGTTCAACACGGAAGGATGCAACAACTGTTGTATCATCACGTAAATCCATATTTCCAAGGCCTTTACCGCCACGCCCCGTCACACGATAGTCATAGGCAGAACACATCTGCCCCATACCGTTGGATGCAACAGTCAGAAGCAGTTCTTCGCGTTCTTCCATATCCACATAATGCGGATCATCGAAGATTGCTGCTTTTTCCTCATCACGTGCTTTATCTTCGGCATTTGAATAGTCGTTTCCAGAATTCAAACGGCGTTTCGCGTTAGATCCAGATAAATAATCGCGACGTTGATCAGAGGTATCATCACTGTGGCGAATAATTGACATGGAAATCACTTCATCACCATCTGCCAGACGAATGCCACGAACACCTGTGGAGTTACGTCCTGCAAATACACGGATATCTGTCACAGCAAAACGCATTGCCATACTTTTCGCAGTCGCAAGCAACACATCATCATTTTCAGTACAAACCGAAACGTTAACCAGTTTATCACCTTCATCCAATTTCATAGCGATTTTACCATTAGCTTTGATATTGGTGAAATCACTCAGCAAGTTACGACGTGCATTACCGCTTGCTGTTGCAAACATTACATGAAGATCAGCCCAAGTGGTCTCATCTTCTGGTAATGGCATAACCGTAGTAATGACTTCATCTTCATCCAAAGGCAATAAGTTTACCATAGCTTTACCACGCGCTTGCGGATTACCTAATGGCAAACGATATACCTTCATCTGATATACCATTCCTTTATTGGAGAAGAAGAGAACCGGAATATGGGTGTTTGTCACAAACACATTTACAACGAAATCATCATCCTTCGTTGACATACCGGAACGACCTTTACCACCACGGCGTTGTGCGCGATATGTTGAGAGTGGGACACGCTTGATATAACCGCCATGTGTAACAGTAACCACCATATCTTCACGCTGAATCAAGTCTTCGATGTCATGTTCGAATTCATTTTCTTCGATAGACGTACGGCGTGGGGTCGCAAACTGATCGCGAACTTCAACCAATTCACCGCGGATAACCTCAAAACGACGCACGCGATTTTGCAGAATTTCCAAGAATTCCTTAATCTTTACCGCTAGCTCTTCGGTTTCAGCTTCCAGTTTTTCACGTTCCATACCTGTCAAACGTTGCAAGCGAAGTTCCAGAATGGCGCGTGCTTGTGCTTCAGAAAGACGGTATTTACCATCAACAACTTCATGGCCTGGATCGTCAATCAAACGAATGAAGCCTTCCACAGATCCTGCATTCCAATCACGTTCCATTAATTGCTCACGTGCTGTTGCAGGGTCAGGCGCCTTACGTATCAATTCGATCACAGGATCAATATTCGTAATGGAAACAAGCAAGCCAGCCAAAATATGCGCACGCTCACGCGCCTTACGTAATTCATATGTTGTTCGACGAATTACAACTTCTTCGCGGAAATCAATGAATGCATCCAAGATTTCAGACAAGTTCATTTGTTGTGGACGACCACCATTCAATGCAAGTGTGTTCACCCCAAAACTTGTTTGAAGTGGTGTGTATCGGAACAACTGGTTCAGTACGACTTCACCAACCGCATCACGTTTTAATTCAATTACTACGCGCACACCATCACGGTCAGACTCATCGCGAAGATCAGCTATGCCTTCAACAGTTTTATCTCGAACAACATCCGCAATTTTCTCAATCATGCGGGCCTCGTTCACCTGATACGGGATTTCACTCACGATAATCGCATTACGTCCTGCGCGTACTTCTTCAAATTCGGTACGGGCACGCATCACAACAGAACCACGACCAGTCGTTAGCGCAGAACGACTACCAGAACGACCAAGAATAATCCCACCTGTTGGGAAATCTGGTCCCGGAACAATCTCAATCAATTCTTCCATAGTAATGGTTGGTGTATCAATCTTCGCGATGCAGGCATCAACCACTTCGCCCAAATTGTGTGGTGGGATATTTGTGGCCATACCCACCGCAATACCGCCTGCACCATTCACCAAAAGATTTGGGAAACGCGCAGGTAAAACGTTAGGTTCATTCGTGGATTCATCATAGTTTGGTACAAAGTCGACAGTTTCTTTATCAATGTCATCTAACAATGCTTCGGCGGATTTTTGAAGGCGCGCCTCTGTATAACGCATTGCAGCGGCCGGATCACCGTCCATAGAGCCGAAGTTACCCTGCCCGTCAATCAAAGGTAAACGTAGAGAGAAATCCTGCGCCATACGCACCATGGCATCGTAAATAGCACTATCACCATGAGGATGATATTTACCCATCACATCCCCGACGATACGCGCCGATTTACGGAAAGGCTTGGAAGAATCGTATCCATTTTCTTTCATCGCATAAAGAATACGACGATGCACCGGCTTCATTCCATCACGTACATCCGGCAATGCACGACTTACGATTACACTCATCGCATAATCGAGATAGGATTTTTTCATCTCAGATTCGATGGTAACCGTAGAAATATCAACTACTTCTGCTGTATTTGATGTGTCGCTCAAGGTCTTCTCTCTTCCAAACTATCAAACTTATATAAAAGTCATTAAAAAATAACAGAAACTGAATCAGCCAGATTCTAGCCTAAAATCAAACAACTAATTTCTGGCAAATGTAAAAGAACTCACCCAACCCCTATATATTGTATTTCTTAGCATATCTATAGCCGTAACAGCAACAAAATATGCGAAATTGAGACCACTGATCATTGATATTTTTGCAAAAGCATTTGACAAAGTTGTCTATGAGATAAATCCTGCTAGAAAATATGCGTTTAATAGCTAAAAAAGAACAAGATAGATGGCAACTCAACCACAGAAAAAAAGAACCAGAGAACCACAAGAGGTTCGTCGTGCAGCCCTTATTAACGCTACCTTGGAAGTTGTAGCTGAACATGGATTATCCAACGTAACGTCACAGAAAGTTGCAGCGGCAGCTAATATGACTGCGGCAATGGTCAACTTTCATTTCTCTGGCAAAACTGCCCTGCTCCATGCCACTTTGAAATTTGTTGCCGATGAATTTATAGAAACACATAAAAAGGCGTTGGAAGAAGCCGGCAACTCTCCGCAAGAGCAACTTACATCCTTAGTAAATACGAGCTTATCAGAGCTATTATTTGATCATCGCAAGACTGCTTTATGGTATGCTTTTTATAGCGAATCTCGTTCTCGCGAAGATTACACTCGTATCTGTGAAGAGCATGATGAGGCTTATTATGCCGCTTATTACGCCCCAATCGAGGCCTTATGTGCAGCAGAGGATCGCCCTATGAATCCACGCGCCATTACCCTAGGCATTATTGGAATTATGGAACATGCAAGCCAAACTTTACTGGTAAACCCCGATTATGATCGTGAAACCAGTATTGAAGAAAGCATGAATTTCCTTAAAAGTGTATTTTCAAAATGGTAATAAAATAAACTATTTACAACATATTTTCTTAAAAATCACTTTAAGTTCATTTTTACGTTTTTGAGGGATATCATTCCAATGGATATCCATCAACGCACCTTCTAATGCGTAAAGAAAAACGGATGAAAATTTCAATTCATCCTGAAATCGAAAGAAAACCCGATGGAAAGCTTCCTCAACCCCAAAATCTCTTAAATCATTTTCCGTATAGATGTTTACTTCACGCAAAAATCTACCAGTTTTCGAGCCTATATTCTTAAGTTCCTCTACATTTCTCATTGAATAAAAATAAGAAAGGCAGCTGATAATTCAACTGCCTTTTAAAGTTTACAGGAAAGTAAAGGGCTTAAGCGTTTAAAACGCCCTCTTTAATCAAATCATCTTGTGCACGCTCAATACCTTGACGAAGCATGCCAACCAAATCATCAATTTGATCTTTAGTGATAGTTAGTGGTGGTGACATCACGCAGGAAGAATAGATTGGTCTTACTATCAGACCTAATTCCTGACAATATTGGTCAACAAGACTAGCGACTTTATACAAAGTGCCCATGTCGTCCTCGCCTTCAACGCGACATTCAACACTTGCCATTAACCCCATTCCGCGCACTTCCGTTACGAGAGGCATTTCCAATAATTCACGCAATCGAGATTGGAAATATGGTGCGACTTCACGTACATGTGCCAACAATCCTTCGTTGTCGATAATCTCCATATTCTTCAAACCGGCAGCACAGGCAACTGGATGACCGGAATATGTATAACCATTTGAATACATAGCATTATTATCGCCTTCTTTAAACGCCTTAATAATGCGATCATGTACAACAACTGCACCGCATGGCACATACCCAGAAGTTAAGCCTTTCGCAGTTGTAATAAAATCTGGCACGATATCAAACACATCTTCGGAGGCAAAATAATGCCCTAAACGGCCAAATGCGGTAACAACTTCATCAGAAATATAAAGCACATCATATTTCTTACAAATTTCCCATGTGCGTTTATGATACCCTTCCGGTGGAACGATCACGCCCCCAGAAGCCATAATGGGTTCTGCGACAAAACAAGCTACATTATCAGCGCCTAATTCAAGAATTTTATTTTCCAAATCTGCGATTTTCTCATCAAGAAAGTCAGCCATACTCATAGCTTCCGGCTTAAGAGCAGGATTAGGACATGGGATATGATGCACTAAGCCTTCCGCAACCGTCATGCATTCTTCTTCGCGCGGCTTACCTGTTATTGCTGCACCTAAGAAAGTAGATCCATGATATCCGTAAGCCCGAGAGATAATCTGCGTTTTCGATTTCTTAGCCTGAAATTGAAAATATAAATGTGCCATACGCACCGCGGAATCAACTGCCGTAGACCCACCCGTTGTAAAGAATACATGGTTCATGTCAGTTGGGGCACGTTTTGCAATCTCATCCGCAAAAATAGAAGCTGGGCCATTAGTGATAGACCAAGGTGACGCATAGGATAGCTGCATAACTTGCTCTGCGATCGCATCGGCCATTTCCTGGCGGCGGTGACCAATATTCACACACCACATACCACCTGGGCCGTCCATCAATTTATTATTGTCAGAATCATAGATGTAGATGCCGTCGCCTTCTGCAATAACTGTACGCTTATTATCACCAACAGTATCCATCATATCCCAAGGATGAATGAAAGCATTATCCTTTTCTTGAATTTCTTCTGTATCGTATAAACGGTTTTGCAAATTTTCAGTCATATAACACCTATTAAATTATCATTTAAAAAGGATAATACATATTTTTTCGTGATCACAAATGCTTTTAAACGACAAGAGCTTGTCTAATTTCGGGAAATTTGACCCTTTTTGATAAGCCTCTGTCGCAAAATGTAAATTTTATACTTATTAGAAATCTGCAGGTGGTGTTGCTGTTCGTCGCTTATTTCTAAAGAAAGGACGATCTGTCACTTTTAGTTTAGCCATAGTTACATCGTATTTCAGTTCTTTTTCAGTATAAATTTCCGTCCAAAGTTCTTCTTGAACACTATCTCCATATGGAAGCTTTAAAAGTGCCATCCCTATATTCATCTTTAGAGTGGGCGACCACATGGCAGAGGTAAAATGTCCAATCTCCTGCTTTTTCTTGTAATAGATAAGCGAATGATCAGCAGGTTTATTCCCATCAATCTCAAATCCAACGAAGCAATACCGATCTGTTTTATCTTTCTGAGATTTTAAAAGGGCACGCCGACCATTGAATTGCCCTTTGTTAAAATCAACTTGCCATCCAAGTCCTATTTCAAACGGCGTACGTCCGCGAGTAGAACGTATAACATGATCAGCACTTAAAAAATCTACATGTGGAGCTAGAAAACCGGCCTCTATACGAGCAAGATTTAACGCTCCGCTACCAATTGCGCGGATATGACGTTCATCTTTCAACGCAAATAAAGCATCCCACAGATCAAGAGCTTTTTTATTCTCAATCCACAACTCATATCCTAAATCTCCTGTAAATCCGGTGCGGGATACAAGGAGCTGGTTTCCGTTCCAATCAAAATATTTTAGATCGAAAGTTTTGAGATTTTCAACACCTTCCAATCCTAACTGTTTCAAGAACCAGCATGTGGTGGGTCCCTGAAATTGAATAGCAGCAATTTCATCGGTTTCCTCTGTTATCTGAACATCAAAACCAAGTTTGGCGGAAATCAACCAATCCCATTGGCGTTCCTGACAACAAAGACGAAAATCATCATCACCAAAACGGAAGATTGTCCCGTCATCTAGTAAATGCCCCTCGTCATTGCACCACACAACATAAGATACACGCCCGGACTTTACCTTACGCACATCACGTGTGATCAATCGATTCATAAATTTCTCAGCATCAGGTCCTTGAATGCGATATTTACACATAGGTGAAATATCAAAGACCGTCGCATTGGAGCGAATTGCAAAATATTCCAACTCAAGAGATTCTAATTCAGAGGGGGATAAATACCCGCCCCAATGTTCCCAATGGGCTGTTGTGCTTAATTCCTTCAAACGTGGGAAGAAAGGCGTTTCTTTAATACCCAGTTTTGACCTTTCAATAGCAATAGACATGATCAACCTCCCTTATTTCTTTTGACTTAATATACGTTTGGCCGCATTCATGCCTGGAACACCAGTCACATTGCCGCCCGGATGGGCACCGGCGCCACATAGATATAGACCCTCAATTGGTGTATTATATTGTGCGGCCCCATGGATTGGACGGTTCATCAACATTTGATCAACTTGCATTTCCACATGATGCCAATGACCGCCGCTATTATTAAAGCGTTTCGCAATATCAGCCGGGCTCAAAGTTTCACTTACATCAATGCATTCCCGAATATCTGGTGCATATTGCTCTAAAACTTTGATAACATTTTCAAATAACTGGTTACGCGTATCTTCAGACCAACCGGCTTTTAACTTATAAGGCGCGTATTGTGCGACAATAGACATCACATGTTTTCCGTCATTTACAAGACTGCTATCAGAAACTGATGGAATTGTAATTTCAAGAGCAGGCTTTGCCGCCATTTCACCGTATTTACAATGGTTAAAGGCATGTTCAGCATAAAGAATATCTGGACATACTAACAAGCGCGCTTTCAAATCTTCTTCGGAAAGCCCTTTGAAACTTGGCAATCTATCTAAAACCAAGTTCACTTTAGCAGTATCGCCTTTATCTCTGATATTATTTATCCGACGTGTAAAATTAATATCTAGATGCTCTGCGCCAACCATATCCAACATTGTTCGGCGAGGATCAGCATTTGAAGAGATATTTTCCGCCGTGATAATTTCACCACCGTCTAACTCAACACCTTTTACGCAATCATCTTCGACGACAATCTTGGAAACTTTGGCATTTGTTTGAACATTTACGCCAAGATCAGTACAAATCTTTAGAAGCTTATCAGTAATATTTCCCATGCCGCCTTTCACAATATGAGCAGCACCACGTGTTCCTTTCATATCACCAGTTTCACGATACATTGCCGTTAAAACCGACCCCGGCGAACGTGGTGCCAAATGCGTTCCCCAACACGCATCCATAGCAGCTGCACCAATCAATTGCTTGTTATCGATATTATCCTCTAGAAGATCCCCGATATTAAGCAAAGCAATACGCAAAAATTCTTGCATATCTTGTTTACCTAATAAACGCAGCTTTACGCCAAGTTTAATAAGGTTCCAGGTATCCTCGCGATCTCGATTTTTTAACTTAGGTGCCTTCGCTTCCATCATAGGACTAAGGAATTTTGCAAATCGTTGTAAATTCCGATGAACTGATTTGTATCCTTTAATATCTTCTGCAGATACTATCGCGCCGTTCATTCCACTGACCTGATCTCCTTTGAACTTTAGGTGCTGTCCATCAGTATTCAGAGCAATCATTGGGATATTAGCTTTGGCTATTTCTATATTTAATCCCAGATCTTTTATCACCTTCGGATGCACAGCACGCGCAATATGTGCAACAGTCGGTACTTTAACACCACCAAGTTCACTGGTGATTGCCATACCGCCTACTTTTTCGTTCGCTTCAAGAACAATGACTTTTTGTCCTGCTTTTGCAAGATAAGCGGCACATACCAAACCGTTATGGCCGCCGCCGATGACAATTGAATCATATTTTTTTGTCATGCCCTTATCCTCTCACAGTTTGTTTTGCGCCCATATCACGCAGGATTTCACGTGCGGCATTTGCCCCTGGCGCAGCCATCACTCCACCACCTGGATGGGTTGATGATCCACACATCCAAAGACCTTTAATTGGAGAGCGATATTGCGCATATCCTGGTACAGGACGGTTAAATAACAACTGATCAAAAGTTAATTCGCCTTGGAAAATATTCCCTTCGGTAATACCTGCCTCTTGTTCAATATCCCATGGTGTTCGGCATTCATAATGAAGGATAAGATCTTTGAAATTAGGACTGCGTTCTGCAATTTGATCAATAACGGATTGTGCCAGTCCATCACGAGCAGGCCCATCCCAACTTTCACCATTTGCCAGTTCATAAGGGGCATATTGGATAAACACGGTCATATAGTGTTTACCGGGTGGCGTCATCGTCGGGTCTGTACGGGTTGGTATCAACATGTCCACATACGGATCTTTTGACCATGTACCATTTTTCCAATCATCATACGCACGCTCCATGCGTTCCAAAGAATCAGTAAAATGCATATCACCATTCAACATTGGATGGTTATCTTCAACACCTGTAAAGGTTGGCATACCATCAAGGGCAATATTCAATTTCCCAGAAGAGCCACGAATCTTAAAACGTTCCACCTTCCTAACGAAATCCTCGGGAAGTTGTTTACGTTCAACATGTTGCAAGAATGTACGCTTCACATCGGCATTTGAGACAATAGTGTCTGAGTAATATTCGTTACCATTTTCTAAAGCAACACCAACAGCTCGGCCGTTTTTCACAAGGATTTGGTCAACCCCACTCCCCATGACGATTTTACCACCATGATCCTTGAAACAAACTGCCAATGCCTTAGAAATAGCGCCCATGCCACCACGGGCGAAGCCCCATGCACCGATATTACCATCAACTTCCCCCATGTAATGATGAAGTAATACATAGGCTGTGCCCGGTGACATTGGACCTAAAGCTGTACCGATAATTCCGGCTCCGGCAATAGTTGCTTTAACCACATCGCTTTCAAAATATTCTTCAAGAAATTCAGCAACAGACATCGTCCAGAAACGGATGGTTTCATGCATATCGGCCTCGGAAAATTCATCAAACCTTTTCGCCAGAAACATCAATTCATGTAAATCACGTGGATTAAATGATGTGGGATCCGGTGCCATGCGCATCAATAACGGTTTTACGAAACGACATTGCTTTGACAGGAATGTCGAAAATCTCTCATAGGCTTCCGAATCTCGCTTGGAATGGCGCGCCACTTCCTGACGGTAAGCATCATGATCAGTATAATGCGCTAAGTGATCTCCATTTGCCATAAAGGTGCCACCACCAGAATATGGAACTACTTGTAGGCCATAGGATGGCAAATTTAGATCACGTACAATTTCAGGGCGCAGTAAACTACATACATAGGAGCAATTCGAATATGTCCAATTCGGATGTAATTCCAAACTACAGGCAGCCCCACCGACATAATCATTTTTCTCAACCACTAATACATTTAGTCCTGCTTTCGCCATAAAACTGGCCGTGGTGAGGCCATTATGCCCTGCTCCTACGACGATTGCGTCATATTTTTTCATATTAACTCCCCTAGAAAATGTGGTTTTACCCACCCTCCAAGCTTTTCATAACTCACTAATGCTACACCTAAAAATTCGATTATGTCCACCATTAACTGAGCGCTCATTTAATTATTATTGTTAATTAATTGTTTTTATTATTAATTATTTTT
>NZ_SMMC01000205.1:22968-45362 GCF_009711445.1 Curvivirga aplysinae
GAAAATTTGATCACAATGAATAAAATGACGATCAAACCAGAGGTTAAAAAACCTAGTCGCAGCCGGGCCGCTAATAAGGCCTTTCGGCGACAACAGCTTATTGATGCGACATTAGATTGTATTGATGAAGTTGGCTTTGCGGGTACAACCCTTGCAAAGGTGGCTACTAAAGCGGGCTTATCCCAAGGGATTGTGATCTTCCATTTCAAAAGTAAAGAGATACTTTTCGAAGAAACGTTGCGCTATATGACAAGCGAATACAGAAACACGTTACATTCTGCACTCTCAAAATCACCAGATGAACCTATTGATCGCCTTTGTACGATGATACGAACGGATTTCGACCCAAAAATATGTAACGAAAAGAAAATCGGGATTTGGCATGCTTTCTGGGGAGAAGCAAAAGCACATCCATTGTATAAAGAGCTATATAATGATGTAGATATAGAGTTTGGTAATATTATCGAAACAGAATGCGAAAAACTAAGTGCCTCCCCTACCGCAAAAATGGACGGCCATAGTGCTATGCTGACAATTGAAAGTATGATTAACGGTTTATGGAATCGTTACCTTTTAACGCCGCAAAGATTTGATCGCAAAAAATCGCTTAACGCAACATTGGATATTGTATCATCAATCTATCCAGATTGTGTCGACCAAGTCGAAATCTACAAACGTAGGCTAAAATAAAAGGATAAATGAATAAAGTTTTGCAAAGCTTGTATCTGCTTTGCAAAAATGGAAAATTAATGGCAATATAAACAAGTGTCTGTTTTTCCGTTATTTTCTGGAGATTTTATAGTTACCTAGAAATCTCCCGAAGGAGTAGAAGTCAAAATTTGGTCGTTTTTTAATATTTTGATCAAATCATATTTTGGCATCCTACTATTAAATAATTATTTAGATACAGCCATGCACAGGCTTAAAACGGGCAGAACAGGTCACTTTAAAAAAAATTGGGAGACTATCTAAATGAAGAAAGCAACATTAAAATCTGCGTTTGCAGGTGCAGCAACCGCCGCTATGACGTTTGCTGCGACTTCTGCAGGCGCGGAAGATTTACGCATTTACAACTGGGCTGAATATATTGGTGAAACAACAATCGAAGATTTCGCTAAAGAAACCGGTTACAATGTAGTTTATGATACATATGATTCAGTTGAAACTGTTGATGCTAAACTTTTAGCGGGCAAAACGGGCTATGACGTTGTAGATCACTCCTCCTCTACATCTGCAAAGCTGGTAAAGGCGGGTATTTTACACGAAATCGATAAAAGCAAATTATCGAACTATGGAAATATTCGTACAGATATTTTAAAACTCATGGAAAAATGGGACCCGGGTAACAAATATATGGTGCCTTATATGTGGGGCACTAATGGCGTTACCTTTGTTCCTTCCGAAGTTGAGAAGGTTCTTCCTAATGCGCCTATGAATTTTGACATGATTTTCAAGCCGGAAAATATGGAAAAATTGGCACAATGTGGCGTATCTTTCTTAGATTCCCCAGAAGATGTGATTCCAATGGCGCTTGGTTATCTCGGCCTTGATCCCAACTCCACAAGCAAAAAAGATTATAAAAAAGCTGGTGAATTACTAGCATCCGTTCGCCCATATATTAAAACATTTGATAACTATGCTTACACACGTTTAGCAGAAAAAGAGTTTTGCGTGATGGTTACATGGGGCCCGGATGGCCTATTAGCTCAAGATGCAGCAAATGAAGCTGGTCTAGATCTTAAAGTCGATTTCTTCACACATCCAGGTGCATCTGCTCTGTGGGTAGATTCTTGGATGATTCCCTCTGATGCAGGAAATGTTGAAGGTGCATATAAATTTATTGATTTTATGAACCGTCCTCAAGTTGCGGCAGATGCTTCTAATACTGTATGGTATGCAAATACCAACCATGCAGCCGATGAGCTTGTAGACGAGGTTGTAAGAAACAGCAAAGCAGCTTATCCACCAGCGGAAGAAGTTGCGACAATGTATACTGGTGAGACATTACCACAAAAAGTTAACCGTGTTCGTACACGTACATGGACAAACTTTAAGTCTGCCAACTAATTGTGAATGCGAAAGAAAGGCGTTTTCCTAATTGGATTACGCCTTTCTTTTTCTATTTATTGAAATTGTGATCACATTAAATCTTTACATATTGTGATCACATTTTTAATATAGACGATCAAACCAAGCATAATTAATCGGAGTAAGCAGGGTGCCATTAGATACTAAAATTGAAGATCGGCCTTGGCTTGATTCAAGCATTGAGCCTTTCATCAAGATCCAAAATGTAACCAAGAAATTTGGTGCATTCACAGCCGTCGACCGTATTGATCTTAATGTATATCAAGGTGAATTATTCTCACTTTTGGGTGGGTCCGGTTGTGGCAAAACAACATTATTAAGAATGCTCGCAGGATTTGAAGAGGTCACATCTGGTCACATCTTCATTGATGGCCAAGATATGGCAGGCATCCCCCCATATGAACGCCCTGTGAATATGATGTTCCAGTCATATGCCCTCTTCCCACACATGACCGTAGAGAAAAACGTTGCATATGGTTTAAAGCGTGATGGCGTTCCTAAATTAGAAATCGCCAGCCGTGTAACTGAAATCCTTGATATGGTGGAATTAGGACAATTTGCGTCTCGCAAACCACATCAATTGTCAGGCGGCCAACGTCAGCGTGTCGCCTTGGCGCGTGCATTGGTTAAGAAACCAAAACTACTTTTATTGGATGAGCCATTAGGTGCATTGGATAAACGCCTCCGTGAACAAACTCAATTTGAATTAATGGATTTACAAGAACAACTTGGTATTACCTTTATGGTCGTAACACACGATCAAGAGGAAGCCATGACGCTTTCCACTCGCATTGCTGTAATGGATCAAGGCGACATCATTCAAATTGGTACGCCAACAGAAATTTACGAATATCCAGAAAGCCGCTTTACAGCAGGCTTCATCGGTAATGTTAATATGTTTGAAGGTCGCGTAACCAATAACAGTGCCGACCATGTAACTGTGCAAGGGACAGATGGTACAGAATTCTATATTGATCATGGTCAGAATGTAAAAGAAGGACAAAAAGTCTGGGTCGCCGTGCGTCCAGAGAAACTCGTCATTAACAAAGACGCAGTTGCAGCAGGTCCAAATCAGTTACTTGGTACCGTTGATGATATTGGGTATATGGGAAATCATTCCATATATCGTGTCAAATTGGCGTCAGGGCGTATCGTTCAAACCACTGCACAAAATATCGTGCGTCCAAAAGATGCTGAATGGGCAGTTGATTGGGATGATAAAGTAACATTAACTTGGGAGCCGTCCGCGACGGTATTGTTGACAAAATGAGTGATAATGCGATCTCAAATGAGTCATCAATACAGGAGCGATCGACGCTTTCTTGGTTAGATGACAAACTCCAGCAAAGCTGGAAATTTCTTTTATTATTAATACCATATGCTTGGTTATTAATCTTCTTTCTAGCACCATTCATCCTTGTTCTTAAGGTCTCTATGGCGGAGCCAGCTTATGCAAGACCACCATATACACCTTTATGGGAATGGGCAGAAGATGGATATTTAACCATCACTTTGATCTTTGAAAACTTCTCATATCTCTGGGAAGATGAGCTCTATTATGAGACGTATCTCAATTCAGTGGTCATTGCCTTTAACTCAACGATCATGTGTTTATTGATTGGTTATCCTATCGCATATGGCATTGTACGATCCTCAACTTCAGTCCGAAATATTTTACTTCTGCTAATCATTTTACCATTCTGGACATCTTTCTTGTTAAGAGTATATGCGTGGATGGGTATTCTTGGTCAGGGTGGCGAATTAAACGATATTCTGATCTTTCTTGGTATTTTGGACGAGCCTCATCAATTCTTATATACACAATTCGCTGTATATGTAGGTATCGTTTATTCCTATTTGCCTTTCATGATTTTGCCTTTATATGCGAGCCTTGAAAAACTGGATATGACGCTAAATGAAGCAGCTGCTGATTTAGGTGCAAAACCAATCACAACATTTTTAACCGTCACTCTACCCTTATCAATTCCCGGTATTGTTGCTGGTTCAATGTTAGTTTTCATTCCTGCTACAGGTGAATATGTTATTCCTGATCTACTAGGTGGAGGTAACGTTGCCATGATTGGTCGCCAACTCTTTAACGAATTTGGCGCCAATAAAGATTGGCCTGTTGCTTCTGCTGTTGCTATTGCTTTACTGATCTTGTTGGTCGTACCGATGATGATTTATCAGCATTACCAAGCAAAAGAGACGGAGGCAGCATAAAATGAGTAAAAATTCTAAATTTGTTACCACGTTAATGTGTATTGGGTTTACCTTCCTATACATTCCTATGGTGCTGTTGGTTATCTATTCATTCAATGATTCAAGATTTGTAACTGTATGGGGTGGATTTTCTACCAAATGGTATGGCGAATTACTTAATAATCAATTGGTTATCGATTCTGCTATTTTGAGTTTACAAATCGCATTTGTCACTGCCTGTGCTGCGGTTGTCCTAGGAACGATGGCCGGTATCGCACTTGTACGTTTTGGTAAATTCAAAGGCCGTACATTATTTTCAGGTATGATTTCAGCACCATTGGTGATGCCAGAAGTTATCACTGGCCTTTCATTATTGATGCTATTCATCGCATTGGAAAATGCCTTGGGGATACCCGAACGCGGTTTCTGGACAATTACTATTGCCCATATCACCTTCTCTATGGCTTTCGTTGCCGTAATCATACAAGCACGCTTGGCTGGAATGGATGAGTCTTTGGAAGAAGCAGCCATGGATTTAGGTGGCAAACCACTTCGCGTATTGTTTGATATTACTTTACCATTGATTGCCCCAGGCATGATTTCCGGCTGGCTACTTGCCTTTACCATGTCACTTGATGACTTAGTAATCGCAAGCTTTACAGCAGGTCCTGGCGCGAACACATTACCAATGTATATTTTCTCCAAAGTCAAAACGGGTTTACGCCCTGATATCAATGCACTTGCAACATTGATTATTTTGACTGTAGCAATTGGCGTATTTATCGCAGGTTGGTTAATGTTGCGCCAAGATAAACAGCGTAAAGTTGATGAGCAAATGGCAGCGATGGAAACAACAAAGGATGAGCAAGCAGCTTAATCTTTCAGTTTGTTACAAAAAAGGGCTCAGTTTTTGCTGAGCCCTTTTTCTGTATTTTCTATCTATAACTTATTCTTCATGTTTTGGTAAAATCAGGTTCAAAACCACTGCTAAAAACGCTGAAGGTAGCAATCCTGAAGTCATCAATATTTTCATTGTGGATGGTAAATGTTGAAGTGCGTCAGGCACAGCTTGTAGACCTAAACCCGCAGACATGGAAACCGCCAAAATCAACATATTACGACGATTCCAATTTACTTCGCTTAACATATTGATACCTGCCGAGGCGACCATGCCAAACATTACAATAACACCACCGCCTAACACAGCTGTCGGCATGGAGGAAATAACAGCTCCAAACTTTGGTATTAAACCACCAATAATCAGGAAGATAGCTCCAAACGAAACTACATGACGACTCATAACACCGGTCATGGATACGAGCCCCACATTCTGACTGAACGAGGTATTTGGTAAACCACCAAACAGACCAGCTAACGCTGTTCCAACCCCATCTGCCATTGTACCACCAGAAATTTCCTTATCCGTTGCTTCGCGATTTGCCCCACCTTTCGTGATACCAGAAATATCCCCGACAGTTTCGATGGCAGACACAATCCCCATTAGACACATACCAATAATTGCAGCTGCATTAATTTCAAAACCAAATTGTAAAGGGGATGGAACTGCAAACCATTCCGCCCCTCCTACTTTACCAAAATTCACCATACCCATCGGAATGGCGATTAAATATCCTACAACCAAACCAACTAAAACAGCTGCTGTCGATAACATGCCTTTAGTAAAAAACTTCAACCCTAATGTGACGAAGATTACGATTAAGGCCAGAGACCAATGCTCCCATGTTCCAAATTCTGGTTTACCCATCAAAGGCACGCCACCAGCAGCATATTTTATGCCAACTGGTATTAGAGATAGACCGATGGTCAACACAACAATCCCAGTCACCAAAGGAGGTAACGCGTTTCTAATACGGCCAATAACTGTACCTAAGAAGAAATGAAATATCCCGCCAATCACAACGCCACCAAAAAGCGCGGCCATACCAGCTGTCTTAACTACGGGAATCATCACAGGAATAAAAGCAAAGCTTGTGCCTTGCACGATTGGAAGCTTAGCGCCAATCGGCCCAAGACCAACTGTTTGTATAAGTGTGGCAATACCAGCGAAAACCATAACCATCTGGATCATGTAAACCATCTCGGAAGATCCAAATGTAAAACCTGCAGCTAAACTGATAATAATAGCTGGTGTCACGTTACTGGCAAACATTGCCAATACATGCTGGATGCCAAGTGGTACTGCTTGTTGTAAAGGGGGTGTATAGTCCGGATTTTGCAAATCGGACTTGCTTGTTCCCTCAATCATAATAGCCTCCTGTTCAAGAAAGGAAAATTTGATATAGAGGCTATTGATTATATTTAGTTTATGGCCCCTATCCCCAAAAGTGCCACATTATGTAACACAAATGTAATATAGGCAGATTCCAATTTCTTTGTGAAGCCACAGTAATTTAGTGGAAATTAAAGTCACATAAGAATGTTATAATTTCATACAATTTGCATAATAAGTGGTTGTTTCAGGCCAATCCGAAAACACAGCAACAACACCGACATCTTGCGCAAGTACATCCAGTAATTCAAATACCTGACCATCATTATCGATCAAATCTGAAATAGTTTGGTAGTACCAACCACCACCGTTTTCTAAGGAACCGGAACGCTCCACAGTCCACGCAATAATTTTAAGTCCAGCCTTTTTTGCTTCATTTGCATATGGCGAAGGGATAATTTCACCCTCTTTTGATTGCACCAACATCCATAATGGTGGGGCAATGAAATTCAAACCTTCCTTCTTAAGCTCCCCCATGCTTGGCTCAAAAGTATCTGGGTTTGAGATATCGAAGCTATCTTTACGAAAACGTCCATCTAAATAAACGGCCTGCTTAGCAAATTCAGGCTCATTCTTAAGCCAATATAAAATGTCCTGAATACTAAATGATTGCAAATAAACGTCTTCAGCAGGAACATCTGCAGCTTTATATTCGTCGACTAACTTTTGAGCATAATCTTCCTGAGAAAATCCATCATAAGGCATATCAACGACAGGTCGTTTCAATTCAGGAATAAATTTTACGTTTAATGATTTGAAGAGCTCTATAGATTCTGAATGGGTGATGACCTGCCCTGCCCCATTATTCTCGGCTAAATATTCCTTAATCGTTTGCGCCTTTTTATTCACCTTCCCCATCTTACCTTTTAGGGAGCGAAATTCTGCCAATGTAATGTCACTTGTATGACATTGTACATTCGCGTTTTCTCCATTTAATCCTGCCTGAAACGGGACCGCGCATGTATTGGAAAGTGAGCTGGCCAAAATATCAGTTGTTTCATGTAAGTCGCTTTGAGAATGACGACACACCAATACCTTATCCTTTGTGAAGGTAACATCACATTCAAGTATACCCGCGCCCATATTCGCCGCGGCAATATAAGATTCAACCGTATGTTCGGGATATTGTAATGGAGCGCCTCTATGCCCTATGGAAAATGATGTCTTAGTATTCGGTTGCCCCCGACAAGAGAGTAATTTTTCCTTTAAAGCACTGGGCTTCATTTGCTTAATAAGTTGTAATGGTCTTGATATGATGTCTTCTGCAGCAACTTGAAAACTTACAAATGAAGTTGAACATAAAATCATTATGCAAAAAAATAGCGCCTTCATTATAGAACCAATCCTTTTAAAACTCGTGCTGACGACGTCATGACTACTCAATTTGACCAAGGTATGACAATAAAAACAAATTATTAAATACATATGAAACGAATAGTAACAAATAAAAACCGCCCAGTTCATCAGAACTGGGCGGCGTTAAAAATCATTCATCAAAATGGTTAAACCGGAGACTAGAATGGAATCTCGTCGTCGAGATCCGCACTACCGCCAAAGCCGCCACCAGAACCGGAGCCACCACTATAACCGCCACCAAAGCCATCATCGTAACCGCCACTTGATTGCTGACCGCCACCAAAGCCACCACCAGCAGAAGCACTACCGCCTTCACCACGGCTATCCAACATCGTCATATTCCCGCCGAAACCAGATACGACAACTTCTGTTGAATAACGATCAGCACCGCTTTGATCTTGCCATTTGCGTGTTTGAAGTTTGCCTTCAATCAACACCTTAGAACCTTTACGTAAATAACGTTCACAAACGTCAGCAATTTTACCAAAAATCACCACACGATGCCATTCTGTGCGATCTTGATTATTGCCATCACGATCACGCCAACGTTCAGTCGTCGCAATACGTAAATTCGCAACTTTATCCCCGTTTTGAGTGTTACGAATTTCCGGATCAGCGCCCAGATTACCAACGAGAATAACTTTATTTAAGCTGCCAGACATAAGGCCCCCAATAATTTAGTAGTGATCAATTTTATTCGAAATACGAATTACTTCATTTAGGGGCGTAGCATAATCAAGTGTTGCTTTAATCACAACACTTGACTTGCAAGGGTTTCTATTTTGCAGAAGGTTGTTGCTGAGTGATGCAGTGTATACCTCCACCTCCTTGAGCAATATCATCTATTTGAACTTGAACAATTTTTCGATCCGGATACAGTTTTTCATATACCATTCGGGCTCGTTCATCGGTTTGTAAATTATATTTCGGCATAATCACCGCATCATTTGCTAGATAGGCATTAATATATGATAGACAGAATCGATCTCCCTTTTCTTCAGCTCCCCATGCGTCTTCAATAAAAGCGATGTCGATCTCTCTCCCCTTCGCATCTGTCTGCCCTGTCATCGCCGCAATATTTTCATTTAAGATATGATAAAACGGATGTTCAGATGAAAAAGCTTTTTCCATCAACACAACACCAGCTCGAGCGAAAGCAGCAAGGCCATCCACATGGCCATTTGTTTCGTCCTCATCCACATTTCCAGGGAGCCAGATAACTTTCTCAACACCTAAGCAATAGCTAAGCTCGGCCTCCACTTCCTTTTTCGTCCAACCGGGATTTCTATTGGGATTTAAGAAACATGATTCAGTTGTAATAACAGTTCCTTCACCATCAACCGTAATCCCACCGCCCTCAGCTTTTAACGACGATCGAATATATTGAAAACCTTCATGTTTCATAATGCGTTCAGCCATCTTGGCATCTTTATCATAAGGGAAATAGTTCTCTCCCCAACAATTAAAAGAAAAACATGATCCGGCGATATTTCCCTTGCCATCAATCAAGAAATTCGGACCACTATCACGCGCCCATGCATCATCATTTGGAATTTCGATAACTTCAGCATGATTACCAAGTAATTGCTGAGCTTCACTTACATCATCAGGATGTGTCACCATCGATACAGGTTCAAATTCACTAATTACTTTCGCTACTGCCGCATAATTTTCTTTAGTTGCTTTGCTATTAAACCCATCTCGTCGCGGCCAAGCCATCCAACAACGATCATGCTTTTCCCATTCAGCGGGCATATAAAAACGGTTATCTAATTCGTTTACCAAAGTCATTCTACCCTCCCAATTTTAAACAGACGCATCCATCTTCAGAATATCTCCGTATAAATCCGGTCGACGATCCCGGAAAACTCCCCAAGAATCACGCATCTCACGGCATATATTTAAATCAAATTCCGCGACTAAAACTGTCTCTTCTTCACGATCTGCATCATTGACGATTTCGCCGAATTGATCTGCAATAAAAGAGTTTCCATAAAAAGAGAGGTGATTATCACTGTTTTTTGCAATTTCTTTACCCACTCGGTTTGAGGCAATCAGCGGTACCAAGTTAGCACCAGCGTGCCCCTGCATTACACGGCGCCAGTGACCACTACTATCATGACCTTCTATTGATAACTCACTCCCAATTGCTGTGGGATAGAACAGCAATTCTGCCCCCTTCAAAGCCATCGCACGTGCCGCTTCAGGGAACCATTGATCCCAACATATGCCCACGCCAATTTTTGCATAAGCCGTCTGTGTCACTTGAAACCCAGTATCACCTGGGCTGAAATAAAATTTCTCCTGATATCCAGACCCATGTGGTATATGACTTTTCCTATAGTGACCTTTTACTTCGCCATCTGCATCAATGATGGCGACAGAATTAAATCTAGTATTCCCCGCGCGTTCAAAGTAAGAGATTGGTAAAACGACTTGCAATTCTTTCGCTAATTTTTTGAAATAACTTATTAATTCATTGTTATCAAATGGCTCTGCCAGTTTGTTAAACTCATAATCTTCTTCGATACAAAAATATGGTGTCTTAAAAAGTTCTTGTAGTAATATAATATGTGCACCCTTTTCTGCGGCATTTTTGATAAGTCCCGTAGCTTTTTGAATATTATTTTCAATATCCCAACTACATGACATCTGTGTTGCCGCCACTTTCACTTTCACCATATTCTCACTCCTAGATATGTTATATATACACATCTTATGGATATTAATTGCAAAAAATATACAATTACAGTAGTACTACCTTAATAGTAAAATTAAATAGAATGCTTTATAATGATAGGTAAGATTGATCAAATCATCACAGCCTTGGCCAAAGTAACCAATGCACTGCACACCCCAAACTTCGATCAAGCGTATAAAAGTTTTCTGAAAGATATGATCTATTTTGATCATGCTGTAACCCTTGCCTATTACCAAGAAAAACAACCTATTATCTTACATAAAGTATATTCTGATGATGTCACTGAAGAATCTCTCGTTGAATATATCAGAAGAGCTTATCTATTAGATCCGGTCTATTCAGCACATCTTAACCAGATCGAGCCTGGCTGCTATAAATTATTAGATGAAATCGCACCAGACCGATTCAAAAACACACCATATTTCGAGACATATTATCAAGAAACAGATATAAGTGATGAAGTCGTCTTCATCACTTATACGGAGACAGGATATACACTTGTCTTATCTCTTTTCAGATTGCTTGATTATGATGATCGATTGACGAAAAAAGAATTTAATCATCTCAAGCTTATCGCCCCAATGTTACTGGCATTAATGAAGCAACAATGGAATAATTTTAGTGACTCTCGCCTTCATCTGGAAGAAGAAAGCGACCCTCTCAAAATACGTATTCAGACGGCAATAGAAAAAAAAGAAGGATTGTCTTTAACCGACAGGCAAGCCGAGATCATTGCCTTAACTTTGCGTGGACATTCAGCTACATCAATCGGGCTCTTACTTGAAATTAGTGCCGATACGGTTAAAGTTCATAGAAGAAATATATACAACCGACTCAGAATATCATCACAAGCAGAACTGTTTTCTCTTGTAATTTCTGCCATCGGTCCATTAACAGAAACTAAAAAATAGTATCTATTCCTAAAAATCAGTGGGTTAGATATTTATCATCCGGAATGAAATCAGCGACATTTACATCGTCAATTTGGTCAGGACGTAAGAATGTATCTGCGTAACGTTTCCAAACCCCGGCTTCCAAGAAAAGTTTAAATAAATCTGGATCAATATGTTGGTCTTTCACCATAAAGGTCATGATTTTTAAAGATTCAGAAACTGTTTTCGCTTTCTTATACGGCCTATCCGCTGCCGTAAGAGCCTCAAAGATATCCGCAATTGCCATCATACGTGCAGGTAAAGACATATCCTCTTTTTTCAAGCCATTTGGATACCCACTACCATCCATTTTCTCATGATGGCCGCCCGCATATTCGGGAACACGTTGCATCTTTTTAGGAAAAGGTAATTGTTCCAACATCTTGATTGTTACAACGATATGATCATTAATCGTTTCGCGCTCTTCAGCAGTTAAGGTGCCGCGTTGAATTGCTAGGTTATAAAGCTCACCCAAGTTATATTTATCAACTTTATGCTCCACTTTATCATCTAGCAATTTTTCAATCGCAGGTGCTGCGGGAATATTTAACTCCTTTACCCGCATATTTTCAACAGGACTTAATCCCAAAGTACTATCAAAACTTCGCGTCCACTCTTGAGCACCGATCTCTTGTAAACGAACAATGTCTGCATCATCCATAAATTCACCGCCGACATTGGCTTTGGCCACAAAATCCCACTCTTCTTTCAAGCGAATTTTCTCTGCCTCATAATCTGCTTTTGCTTGAGCCTCATCCTCACCAGCAAGACAGCGTTTTAAATATACAATTTCTGCATCTCTGAGAAGAACCTCAAATCGAGTACGTATTTCATGTACGCGGTTATATATAGTTTCAAGCTTGGATGCTTTATCAACCACATATTCTGGCGTTGTAATTTTACCACAATCATGAAGCCAGCAAGCCACATGTAATTCATACCATTGATCTTCGGTCAGATCAAAATCAGCAAAAATTCCATCATCAGATTCACATGCAACACGCGCCAAATCTTTAGTGATTTCTGGCACTCTTTGACAATGCCCCCCCGTATATGGAGATTTATCATCAATGGATGATGCTAACATCTGCAACAAAGAGTCCCATAATTTCCTTTGTGCTTGAATCAGTTGTTGATTTTCTAATGCTACTGCTGCCTGAGATGTCAGAGCTTGAATAATTGGCTGTAAGGAGCGACTAAACGGAATAGATTCGCCTTCTTCATCTCTTGAATTAATAAGCTGTAAGACCCCAATCACTTCATCATCGTTATTAATCATTGGTACAGTTAAAAACGATTTCGATCTAAATCCCATATTGGCATCAAATGCCTTTGTGCCTGAAAAATCATAGTCATGATCTTCATACGCATCGGGGATATTACTGGCTTTCTTTGCATGATACACAGCTGAAGCGACGTTATTTAAATTAGGTTCTCCATCTCGGTAAAGTGGGACAGGTGGGAAAGTAATATCTACACCTGTTGTACCGCCCATTGCGATATCAAGGCTATCTGTACGCATAATTTCAAATGAAAGGCCATCAGCCTTATCGTTGACAAGATATAAAGTCCCCCCGTCAGCATGTGTTATTTCTTTGGCTTCAAGCAAAATCATTTCAAGAAGACGGTTAAGGTTTTTCTCCGCTGAAAGCGCAATCCCCAAATCAACAAGACGATAAAAGAATTTCTCACTGGATCGACGCCCCACATCCGTCTTTCGGCGGTCGTCCCCTTCGTCTCTGTCGCTATCTCTTCTATCGTAATACATTAATTTGGTTAACCTTGATTTATTCTTATACCTATAGAAAGTTCATTTCAAATTCATTACACAATCGTAATTTTCATTTGCTCTCGCGCGACAATCGCACCATTCCATTCATTGCGGGCATTACGTTCGATCTGCTCCATCACATCATCCGTATGACTAGGATCATGGTGGAATATGGCCATCATTCGTGCATTTGCAAGTTTACAAAGTCGAATGCCTTCCTCCCAAGTAGAATGTCCCCACCCAACTTTGGAGACGAATTCTTCCTCTGTATAGGTACAATCATAGATAACGAGATCAGCATCTCTAATCAACTCTACCACATTTTCGTTGGTTTCACCCGGAATATGTTCTGTATCAGTCACATAGCAAACCGCGCGTCCCTTATACTCAACACGATAGCCTGTGGCACCATTCGGGTGATGCAAAGCGGCTGTTTTTACAATAACTTGATCATTAATAACAATTTCTTCACCCGACGTGAAATCCTCAAAAACCATATCACTTTGCATTGCCTCTAAGGGAATTGGAAAAAACGGTTGTGCCATCTGCCCTCTAAAAAGCTTTAGAATGCCGCCTTCATGACGCACATGTCCAGCCATCACTTTCAACTTGAAATTCGGCATATAAGCAGGTGTAAAAAACGGAAAACCATTAATATGATCCCAATGTGTATGGGATAATAAGATATAGGCACTTCCTCCTTCTTCTTGCACCATGGCTTCACCAAGGCCTTTTAAGCCAGTACCTGCATCAAATATCAATCGCTCCCCACCAGCATTCACTTCGACACAGCTGGTATTACCACCAAAACCTATATGCTGCGGAGATGGGCAGGCAATTGATCCTCTCACCCCCCAGAATTTAACGTTAAACGACATTAAAATGACCTTCCTGCAAATAGATATTCACTAAAATGCTTCATTTGCAAATCCAGGAAAAAGACGAATGGACACTCGTCGGTTTTGAGCTTTATTTTCTGGCAATGGATTTCCTAACATATCTTTTTCTGGAACTTTTGGTTTCGTATCTGCATATCCGGACGCTTTCATACGATACGCGTCCATACCTTGTGAAATCAAGTATCGAACCACAGATGCTGCTCTGGCAGCGGAAAGTTCCCAGTTTGAGGGATAAATAGATGTATCAACAATAGGATCAGAATCAGTATGTCCTTCAATATCCACCATAAATAGATCATATGGTGTTTCTTGAAGTTCACGTTTAATTTTCTTAAGAACCAGCTTGGCTGGGTCAGTTAAATCCGCCGAACCATCTTCGAAGAAAGAGCCACTTCCAAAATTGATGACAACTCCAACATCATCAAACCCTACATCTACACTTTCCGGCGGCAAACTATCTTCTTCCTCTATAGAGGTTGATAATATGGATTGTAACTCAAATATCGGTGTTTTGGTTGGATCGTCTTGTCCGCCAACATATTCCTTAATACCAGCTTGTACCTGTTCGAACATTGGAATATCAACTTTTGAGAAAGAAACAAGCATCACAAAAAAAGCCATAAGGAGTGTTATCGCATCTGCATAAGTTGCAAGCCAATCTTCTGAGTCTTCCTCTTCAACATCTTGTTTCTTACGCCTCATAAAAGCATTCCCTACTTATTCGCCAGTTGCTTATCAATGTCATATTGAATAGCTGGATCAAGGAAACTGTTCATACGATCTTGAATCAACCGAGGATTTTTACGATCCGATAATAAAGCCATACCTTCCGCCATAAGTTCCATACGGAAACGGGAAATTTGATTTCTTTGTGTCATTTTATTCGCCGCAGGCATAAAAACCATCCGAGCAATAACAACGCCATATAAAGTTGTATTCAAAGCCACAGCTAACCCAGGCCCAAGACTTTTGGGGTCTCCCCCCATATTATCCAACATGATAATCAATCCGACCAACGTACCAATCATACCAAAAGCAGGTGCCGTCCCAGCCATGGTTTTCAAAATATTCGCAGCTACCATGTTACGTTCAAAAGTTGTATCAACCATACGTAACATATTTTCGCGAACATCCTCACCTGAATGGCCAGATAAAATCATCTCAAGCCCAAATGAAATGAAAGGATCATTTTTTACTTTCTTTAACTCGTCATCCAAGCCAACGATGCCATTTTGCTGCGCGATATATCCCCATTTAATAACACGGCCAACTTCTTGATTCATAATACTACGCCCAATACGCTGAGGCGCAAAAATGCTCAAAGCTGCCTTTAATGCAAGCATAACATATCGGGCTTCCTGACCCAAAAAAGTTGCTGCTAAAGTACCGCCAAGCACCATAACTAAACTAGGTGCATCCACAAAAATATACGGATTATCTGTACTCAAAAAAATGGAGCCAATAAATAACCCAAATGCCGCTAAAAAGCCGATAAAACTATTAATAGACATTTTGACCTGTCTTTACCTGTAACTTTCATTATATCAGACAAGTTGCTATTCCCATGGTTAGCGCGTAAAAACGGCTATGTCTGATACCCCTTTATAGATTACTATACGAATAAAGTACTAGAATCGCAGAAAAAGTTAAACAAAATAATGCCTTCACATCATAATCGTCGGAATCGAAAGTCAAAAAAACCCCAATTCACCTCTCACCCTGTGGAAGTGGAAATCACACGTCTTGGAGCCGGTGGAGATGGAATTGGCACGGATAATAAAGGTCGCATAATCTATATGCCTTATAGTTTACCCGGAGAAATCGCCGTTGGAAAAACTATTGCGAAACGCGGTGAAGGTATCGCTGCCAAACTTGAAAGCATTCAACAACCATCAAAAAACCGAGTTAATCAGAAATGTGATTACTTCGGTCAATGTGGCGGCTGCTCCATGCAACATATGGCAGATGGGGCAATCTCTGATTGGAAAAGAGAGACTCTCACCAAAACATTACATCAAAAAGGCTTAGACGATTTTCCTATAAACCCAACAAAGTCGATTCCTGCAGGAACTCGTAGACGTGCCCGTTTTGCCGTAAAACCAACGCAAAACAAATGTGTGTTCGGATTTAACAGTCCTTTTAGTAAACAAATTGTTGATATTGAAACTTGCCCACTCCTATCCCCTAAACTTTCTGAAGCATTATCAATTTTACGTCAACTTAGCGGATCCATTGAAGGTTTTTCAATGGGGGGAGATGTTCAAGCAACCGAAACGCAAAACGGTTTGGATATCCTATTTGTGCCCAACAATAATGGGGAATTAACACTTCATGATCGCGAAAATCTTATCGAATTTGCTAATCAGCATCAGGTGGCACGCATCGCTTGGGAAAATGACGGCTGGGTAGAACCTGTATGTGCTTTGTTACCTGCAGATATCAAATTTGCACAAACAGATGTTGCTGTTCCTATCGGTGCGTTTTTACAACCAAGTCAAGCAGGGCAAGATATTCTCGTTGATCTGGTCTGTAAGGCCGTTAGTGGTGCGAAGAAAATCGCTGATCTTTATTGCGGATGTGGCACATTCACCCTTCCTCTTGCTGCTCTTCCCCAAAAACCGATTATTCATGCAGCTGACGGATTAGAAGATCAAGTATCAGCCATGCGCAAAGCTGTTGCAGGGCAAAAGATTACCGTTGAATCCATTGATTTGGCAAAAAACCCGCCTAGCAGTGACGAACTAAATACATTTGATGCTGTCGTCTTTGACCCGCCACGCGCAGGTGCACAACGTTTGGCAGAAAACCTCGCTTGGTCAAATGTCGAAACAATTGTCGCTGTTTCATGTAATCCGGCAACATTGGCGCGTGATCTTCGTATCCTTGTCGATGGTGGATATGAAATAGTCGAGGCTACACCTGTGGATCAGTTTACATGGTCTGCCCATTTGGAAGCCGTTGTGGTTTTGAAGCGTGAGTCATTATAGGTTCACGCCTTCTTCCTTATAGGGATTGAATCCCGTAATGCTGGATAATAATACCACTGTGTTAATCCACGTAACGTCATTAAGACACACATTCCTGCCATAACACCATGTTCGTCAAATGTCGGTACAAGTATCTGCATAGATAACAAATATCCAAAGACAGAAATTATCATGGCTTTACGCGTTTCAACCACATGCGTTGAACCAAAATATATGCCATCAAAAATGAAGCACCACATACCAAAGAGTGGCATCAACACCATCCAGATAAGATACTCCGAAGAAACCGTTATCAATTCAGGTAAATCTGTAAAAAAACCAATCCAATAATCACCGGAAATATAATAAATTCCAGACATTCCGAGCGCAACAAGGAGGCCTAGTTCAAAACTTGCACGGTTCACGGCGCTAAAAGTTTTACGATCTTTTGCGCCAACGGCTTGACCTACAAGTGTTTCATTAGCATGCGCGAAGCCATCTAGCCCGAAAGAGCAAATATGAAATAAATGTCCTAGAATGACTGTTGCAGCTAAAAATGTATCCCCCATCTTTGCTGCTTCCGCAGTTTGATAAGCAAAAGCAAACATGAGTAACAAAGAACGTATAAATAACTCTCTATTCACAACGGTCATTCGTTTAACTTTTTGCCAATTCCATATAACCGATTTACTTAGCCCTGTTTCTGGCCATAAATTCCTGCGTCCAAAGATAAAGTAAAGTCCAACAATAACCCCTGAATATTCAGCAATAACGGTGGCAAGAGCAACACCATCAACCGTCATCTCAAGACCTAAAACAAACCATAAGTCTAATAAGACATTTAAGAGGTTAACTATGATCTGAAGAATCATTGGACGTTTTGAGTCTTGTAAGGCTAATAACCATCCGACAAAAACAAAGTTCAAAAATGAGGCTGGAGCGCCCCAAATTCTAATATAATAATATGTTTGGGCATGTAATTCGACTTGCTCACTTGCTTCAAAAGCCCAAAAAGACAACCAAGCAATCGGTATTTGAATAACGATTAGTAAGATAGCTAAAAAGACAGCCACGCCAATTGCGCGAAACAGGACTGCCCATACTTCCTGCATATCTTTAGCGCCATATGCTTGCGCGCCAAGACCAGTAGTTCCTTTTCTTAAAAAAGCGACTCCCCAATAAATAAAGGAATAGATTACAGCACTAAGTGCAACCCCACCTAAATAAGATTCATCATCCAAACGTCCTAAAACCGCTGTATCAACAATCCCTGGTAAGGGTATGAATAAATTAGATAAAATAATTGGATAGGAAAGTCTCCACACTTTCCCACGCCAAGACCATGCGTCGTTGTTAGAAACGTGATACATTAGTTTATTCGCTTAGGAATAATGATAGTCCTCACCCCCTGGTAATGCGGGTCGAATTTGCATTGGGAAAGATGGCTCCACCCCTGCCCATTCTGCAAACTCAATCAAATCAGGTTCATGAGCCAATAGGAAGTCTAAAATACCTCCCATAAATGCCGGATCGCCAACACGCTCACGAATTTCTGCAGGCCCTACTCCACATATTGCCAAGAATCGCCCTAGTCTATCCGGGTCTTGGGCAATCCAGCTAAGAGCGCTTGCAGCGAGTTGTTCTGCCTGTTCTTTTTCGCTTATCATAGTCTTGATCCTGATTATTTATTGTAGAGGTGCGTCATGGAATGGGATCCGAATGCCTATTTATCCTTTGAACGAACTAGATTGCAACCCGCTGTTGACCTAATTAATAGAATCCCGAACAAGAATTTTAATGAAATTGCTGATTTGGGGTGTGGCCCAGGTAATGTTGCACATCTTCTGTCCCAAAAGTGGATAAATGCGAATGTTACGGGCTATGACTCTTCTGATGAAATGTTGGCAAAAGCAAAACAAACTTATTCAGATATAAACTGGATAAAACAAAATGCAGAGACCTTTTCACCCGACCAGCCTGCAGACCTAATTTTCTCAAATGCGTGTCTTCAATGGCTTCACAATCATGAAACCCTATTTCCCAATCTTATCAAACAGCTTTCAAATAGCGGTGTTTTTGCCATTCAGATGCCTAATAATTATCGAAGACCAACACATCAATATGTTAAAAGAGCAGCAAAAGAAACGAGACTTTTCAATAAATTAGAGGGGTTATTTTACCCTATACCTGTAAATAACCCTGATCATTATTATGACATACTATCCCCACTATGCCGTCAGGTGGATATTTGGGAGACAGATTACCTACAAGAACTTGAAGGAGAAAATCCAGTAGCGGACTGGACTGCTGGTTCATATTTAAGGCCATTCTTACAAACGCTAAATGATGAAGATAAAATTCGTTTTGAACAACATTATCGTAACCTCATTCTAGAAGCTTATCCCAAACAGTCTAACGGCAAAACACTTTTGCCATTCAAGCGTTTGTTTATTCTAGCTATTCATTAATATTCATGTAGTAATACGCATATTCTTTATCATCAATACCATTAGAAAAAAGTTGCATTCATGATTAAAGAATTTTAGAAATGTGATCACAAAAATCTTTCTCAAAAACATCACTGATAACCGCAGGGGTAAAGGATAAATCAATGCAATTAAAAGATATGAGCTTGTTAAGTACCAACGCCTATATCAATGGCGAATGGGTATCTTCCGATAATCAAACAACTTATCCAGTATATGATCCTGCGAATGGTCAGAAAATCGCTGATGTGGCGAAATGTGGTCAAGCTGAAACACGTCGCGCCATTGAAGCTGCTGATGCGGCCATGCCTGCTTGGCAAGAGAAATCAGCCAAAGAACGTGGTGCAATTCTACGTAAGTGGTTCGATCTGATGTTGGAAAACAAAGAAGATCTTGCGATTATAATGACATCAGAATGTGGTAAACCTTTGGCGGAATCCCAAGGCGAAGTTATGTATGCAGCTTCTTTCCTTGAATGGTTTGCAGAAGAAGCAAAACGTGCCTATGGCGATACAATTCCAACTCATAATCCAGCACAGCGTTTGGTAACGATTAAGCAGGGCATCGGCGTGTCTGCCGGTATCAATCCATGGAACTTCCCTGCCGCGATGATCACACGTAAAGCAGCTCCATCTATTGCAGCTGGTTGCCCACAAGTTGTCAAGCCAGCCGAGGCAACTCCATTGACAGCTTTGGCACTTGCGGAACTTGCAGAACGTGCAGGCCTCCCTGCTGGCGTTTTGTCCATCATTCCGGGTGATCGTGATGATGCAGCTGCAATTGGTGGTGAGTTAACAAGTAATTCAATTGTTAAAAAGGTAAGTTTCACAGGTTCCACACCTGTGGGTAAGTTATTAATGAGCCAAGCCTCCTCAACTGTTAAAAAAGTTAGCTTGGAATTAGGCGGCAATGCCCCATTCATCGTATTTGATGATGCGGATCTTGATGCTGCTGTTCAGGGTGCTCTGGCTTGTAAGTTCCGCAACGCAGGGCAAACATGTGTTTGTGCCAATCGTATTCTGGTGCAAGAAGGTGTCTACGATAAATTTAGTGAAAAACTAGCCAAAGCGGTGGCAGCATTTAACGTAGGTCATGGCCTTGAAGCAGGTATAACCATGGGACCTGTAATTAACGATGCAGCAATCGCAAAGATTGACAGCTTAGTATCCTCTGCTAAAGCAGCTGGTGCGACCCCGTTACTAGGCGGTGATCCGCACGAATTAGGTGGAAACTTCTATACACCATCCATTCTAACCAATGCGAGCTTGGATATGGAAATTGCTAATAATGAAATCTTTGGCCCTGTCGCGGTTCTTTACAAATTCAAAACTGAAGAAGAAGCCATTCAAATCGCAAATGACACACCATTTGGGTTGGCTTCCTATTTCTACAGCCGCGACATTGGTCGTGTATGGCGTGTCGGTGAAGGCCTGGAATATGGTATGGTTGGTATTAATACAGGTATCATTTCTGCTGAAACCGTACCATTTGGCGGTATTAAAGAATCCGGTATTGGTCGTGAAGGCGGTCATCAAGGATTAGATGAATATATGGAAGTTAAATATCTCTGCATGGGCGATATTTAAAACCATTCATAAATACATATTTGTAGAGGGCTCGCAGTTTTGCGGGCCCTTTTGCATTGCATCGAAGGTGAAAAACCTTATAACCTGCAACAAAGAGTTTAATGAGATAAGAGTCTGTATCAATGCTATTGCTTCGTTTCGCCTTATATGAAGACCGTATCAGCCCAGGTGGGGCTGTAGAATATCTAACGCCGGGTTCCAGTCGTCTGTTATTTTGCCTTCAAGGTTCTGCTGGCCTTGGTGATGGTCGTTCAATTTCAGTTCAGGAAGCAGCACTTGCACATGGAAACACTTATGTAAATACAGGCCATGACGGCGCACTTTTATGGCGTTGGGAGTTATTTGAAGATGATCAGGAACCAGAAATGGATCCGATGGGTGTTACGTCTCGTTTAGTGAATGAACAAACCGTCGGATTTGAGGAAGGCGAAGATATTCTTTTCCGTTGTGAAAGTCTTGGTATGCCTCCAGCTGATGAGATTGAACAAATGCGCCTCTTTGGACCTGCTATCCATGTATGTATGGCGGGTGGCTTCCAAACCTTACACGGAACAGACGTCGCTCAAATGAAACCGCAAGGTGCTTGGTTTATCAATGGTGGTGAAACCTTTGATCTTGAAGCACATAATAAAGAACCAAGCATGCTGCTGCGTGCTGTGATTTTACCGCCAGTTCTTGCAGGAGAAACTTCGCAAATTATTCCAGAAGATCAAATCAAACCAAAAGACGGCAAAAAGCGATTTGAAAAAATCCATACTGAAGGAATCGTTGCTCTTTAAAGGATTTTACCATGCCTAACTCTTCCATTTCAAAAACGAAACAAAAAGAGTTAGGCCCCTGCCCGATTTGTGGACGCATGATGATCCTTGGTCCTTCAACAGATAGGCATCATTGGATTCCAAAATCTCAAAATGGAGAAGATTGGAATTACCTACATCGTGTCTGTCACAAGAAAATTCATTCTTTATACACGGAGAAATTCCTTGCTAAAGAAATGAATTCACCCGAGAAGCTCCTTCAGGATGAAGACATTCAAAAGTTTGTTAAATGGGTAAGAAAACAGCCTATAGAATCTATAGGCCGTATTAAAAAAAACAAAAATGGTAAGAGATATAAA
>NZ_SMMC01000205.1:45565-49545 GCF_009711445.1 Curvivirga aplysinae
TAGCTTATAGCTCTACTTGTTGTTTCGCTGTAAAGCCAACCACAACACGATCGCCAAAATCAAAAATCGGCCGTTTCATCAAAGCCGGGCTTTCCAGCATAAGTGCTTTCACATTTGATGCATCAGTTGAGTTTTTAACCTCATCACTTAACGCACGCCAAGTTGTACCACGTTTATTTAATAAGATTTCCCAACCTGCCATCTCTAACCAACGAGATAAGTTATCTTCAGAAAAACCATCAGCACGTAAATCTTTGAACTCATAAGATTTATCTTGCTCATCGAGCCATTTTTTTGCTTTTTTGCATGTATCACAGTTTTTTAAACCATATACGATCAACGACATTATCTTAATCCTTATCTATGAAGTTCTAGATTGTTTGCCTTGGAATCTATAAAAAGAATCACATATCAAATTAATAAGATAAAATGAAACGGATTCGTTAAGGAAAGGAAAGCCCTATGCTGGCGCTTGTGTCCCCTGCAAAGAAATTGAACATGGATGAAAATGTACCATTTGATACCCATAGTCAGCCAGATTTTCTAAGTGATAGTCGTAAACTGGTCAAACAAGCGAAGACACTTAGCGCAAATGACCTCTCTAGAATGATGAAAATATCTGCATCTCTTGCGGAATTAAACGTTGCACGCTTCAAAGATTTCAAGACACCGTTTAATCTTGGCAATGCGAAACAAGCTGTACTCGCTTTTGCTGGTGATACCTATGTTGGCCTTGACGCTAGCAACTTATCAGAAGATGACTTGGTATATGCCCAAGATCATTTGCGTATTCTTTCCGGTTTATATGGTATGTTACGCCCATTAGATTTGATGCAAGCATATCGTCTTGAAATGGGAACCCGTTTTCAAAATGAACGTGGTAATGATCTTTATGCTTTCTGGGGAGATAAACTTTCTAAAGAAATCAACAAGATTACTGCGGATCATAGTGACCCAACCGTCATCAACTGTGCCTCCAACGAATATTTTAAATCTGTTGACTTAAAAGCATTAAAAGTGAATGTGATTACGCCAGTCTTTAAAGAAATCAAAGACGGACAAGCAAAAATGTTGGGTATGTTTGCAAAACGTGCACGTGGTATGATGGCGCGATATATAATTGAAAACAAAATTGAAACAGCAGACGGTTTACGTGATTTCAATTCTGGTGGGTATGAATATCGCCCTGATCTATCTGATGATAAAAACTGGGTATATACACGCGAACAACCTGTACCTAAAAAATAAAGTAAATCTATTCTGCAGCAGATCGAAAAGAACATTTATGGGCAGTATATGCACCAATAACATCGATCATCTCGTTCAAGTCCGCTTTTAGATGAGAGAAATGACGCGTAGGCTCTACGCGTCTTTCATTCATATATAATGCACGGTTCAACTCAATTTGAATAGAATGTCGATCATGTTCTGGGCGACCATAACGGCGTACAAGCTCCGCGCCCTTATATGGGTTATTAATGCGAACCTTATACCCCTTCCCTACAAACCAATCTCTTAGTAAATAAATAAATTCCTCATCGCAGCTTGATCCGTTTCGGTCTCCAAGCACAACATCCGCACGCGCATTTCCGATTGCCCCAGGCATATAAGGGCTGCTACTTGCAGGCATCGAATGACAATTCACATGCCAGACAGAACCAAACAAGCTATATAGGCGTTCTATCTCATTCTCCAAATAAGTATGATATGGCTTCCAGTATTTATCGATACGATGTTTAACTTCCAGTATACTTAAGTTACGTGCATACATTTGGGGATGTCCCGGACAACTTTTCCAAATCAAACCATGCCCCATGATTGTTTTTTCAGTTGGCTGAACTTGAAAGGGCCAATTGCCTTCAATCATCGAGATATCAATATCATCATCTGAACGATTTGGATCAATATAACTTCTGGGATAATGAGCTTTAAGAAAAGATCCTCCCTTATTGACCACATCCGCATAGAGCTCATCAACGAAGGAATCCTCCATGCCACGCAAAACATTTTCAGGCACGACTGTCTCAAAATCAGTTGGATAATCCATACCGCTATGAGGAGAATCAAAAATTATCGGCAACTGATCTTTGTGATCTTCGTCCGCGGATTGAAATGTAAGGACCCCTGGAAAATGTACAGCCATAAAACCGTTCCATAAAACTAAATTTAAATATCTACGTATAATATGTTAGGAGTCGAAAAATTATCAACCAATAGAAACAGATATGACGCAAATCTTATCGAAAATAACGATTATTTTAATTGAAAGCCGCTAAATATTGCTTATCTTCAAAGAACAATTCTAACGCCGTATCATCGGCCTTCAATTTAAAGGGAAAATTCCATGTCTGGAACTGTTGAAGCTAAACTAAAAGAGCTTGGTATCGAACTTCCAAACGCACCGCAACCAGCTGGTTCGTATGTGCAACATTATCAATCCGGCAATCTTCTTTTCGTTGCAGGTCAAATTCCATTTTGGAACGGTGAATTAAAATTCCAGGGAAAAGTTGGTCAGGAATTTTCCATTGAAGAAGGTCAAGAAGCAGCAAGAACCTGTGCGTTAAACATCATCGCGCAAATTAAAGATGCGGTTGGCGATCTTGATAAGGTCGCACGTATCGTACGCTTGAACGGTTTCGTAAACTGCCCAACTGATTTTGCAGACCATCCAAAAGTCATCAACGGCGCCTCCGATTTGATGGGCGACGTTTTTGGTGAAAAAGGTAAACATACGCGCATTGCTTTAGGTGCAGGTTCTCTACCATTAAACGTAGCCGTAGAAATCGACGCAGTTATCGAAATCGAAGCTTAATTCATTAGAAGGTCATATTATGCCTGACGGCGAAGCAGAATTTCAAATTTCCGTACATAAATCGATCGCAGAAATTGGTCGGGAAGAATGGGATAAATGCGTGCGTCAGGCTGATGATCAAAACAATCCTTTTATCTGCTATGATTTTTTATATAGCCTTGAAAAGACTGGCTGCGTTTGTGCTGAAACCGGCTGGATGCCGCAACATATAAAACTTATGAATATTGCTGGCGAGACTATCGGTGTCGCGCCCCTCTATTTAAAAAATCACTCACAAGGTGAATATGTCTTTGACTGGGGCTGGGCTGATGCCTATGAACGGGCGGGCGGTCAATATTACCCTAAACTACTTGCGGCAATTCCCTTCACCCCAGTAACAGGCCCTCGCCTTCTTGTACAAGATAGCCCCGATCGCCTAAAACATATTCAAGCATTAGCATCTGGTATGATTCAACTGGCGGCCAGATACCAGATCGCAACTATTCATATAAATTTTCTGCCAGAAAATGATGCAAAGTCTCTTCAGGAATTAGGTTTTCTATTACGAAACGATATGCAGTTTCATTGGCAAAACGATGATTTTACTGATTTTGAAGATTCACTTACTGATTTTGTTAGCCGGAAACGCAGAAGCATCAAAAAAGAACGTAAAAAACTGGTAGAATCAGGACTTACTTTTAAAAGATTGACCGGGACCGAAATCACACAAGACGCTTGGGATGATTTTTATCGCTTTTATAAGGATACGTATGATCGTAAATGGGGTGCCCCGTATCTCAATCGTGAATTTTTTGATGCCATACAAGAACAAATGAACGATCGCATTTTATTAGTAATGGCCTACGATGAGACAAATAGAGCCATTGCTGGTGCCCTTAACCTAATTGGCGACAAACGTTTATATGGTCGAAATTGGGGATGTGATGAACAATATAAATTTCTTCATTTTGAAGCATGCTATTATCAAGCCATTGAATTTGCCATTGAACGCGGCTTGAAATTCGTTGAGGCAGGTACACAAGGTCAACACAAACTTCAAAGAGGATATATGCCAACAAAGACTTGGTCTGCACATTATATCGGTGATCCGGGGTTTAAAACCGCCATCTCAAACTATCTGGACCACGAAAGAGATGAAATCAAACGCAATATAGAAATTTTAAAGGAA
>NZ_SMMC01000102.1 GCF_009711445.1 Curvivirga aplysinae
TTTTTTTCAACTAAATATCATCAAAAAAATAAAAAAAGAGTCTTCTTCATTAGTTATTTAACCAAAACACTATTACATATTCTTTTCAATTCACTGTATCTGGTTAGCTCTTTTCGATAGAAAAAATGACCTGTGTGGTCGTGTCATCCATACAAACAGCATGTGAAAACTTCATCCTCAATTGTTCAGCTAATTGAAATGTTAAAAATTCATGAACATTTTTTGAGTTAAGATCATCAATAGTCTTTACCCCAGACAAAATACTGACAAGTTCTTCGTTCTCCTTTGCACTACCCCCTACTCCAGATACAACAATCTGACCCTCATCCAAGCTCACATCAATATCCCCCGCCAATCCTACAGATTGTCTTGCCAGCAAAATCAGATTCAAAATCAACCGCCCTTCCCCGGCCGATAAATCTGGTGCTATCGGTGCCATTTGCCACGTTAGAGAAATATCTGGATCTGCTTCATAAAAACGAAATGCTAAAGATCTTAGCTCCGCAATATTATCTATAGCATTTCCCGCAAAACCATAAGCGACGCGATAAAACTTCAATCTAGAAGTTAATTGCAGTGAACTATTTGAAAGCAATGAGACAACTTCAGTATCAGCTATTTGCCCAGAATGGTCTGCCAGATATTCTATGCCATTGCCTATAGCCCCCGCAGCCCCAACCAATTCATGACAAAGCCGCGAAACCAACAATTCCGAAAAACGCAAATTTATTCTTTCCATAAGAAATATTTCCCCATTTAATTATGCACCCTTTCGCCAGAAAGATTGCGTCGTCCTGATAGAATATGTATAGCAAGCATTACCAATTTCTTAAATGATGTGATGCTTTACAGTCTTAAAGAAATTGAATTATGACAAGGAACATTTTTATGAGTCTACAAGTTTCTTCGTATATTCCACGCTTAGGTGAATATGTTACTCTCTCAGGTGCAAATGAGTGGGGTATTGGGCAGGTTCAATCTGTTGTTGGCTTGAAAATTACGATAAATTTTGAGCATGCAGGTAAGCGTGTTGTTGATTTAGCCAATGCACAACTCGTCGCGGCAGACATAGACAATGACGTTCACTGACAAGATACGACTTTACGATACCCTTTATAAGTAGCAACAATCCATTGTTATATCTGTAAAAACCATCTTGGAAAGTAGTTACAGATATAAACATCAAACATTATCATAATAATGCCAGATTTTATTTTGGCATATGCAGGATCAGATACACCTTAATTTGAGGGAGCAAATCAATTATGGGTGAAACACATAAAAGCGACGAAAACGGAAAAGTAAATCGCTTCAGAAGCCCGGGGTTCGGTCGCCGGAAAGCCGTACCACATCCAAAAGGCCGCCAATTAAATTCAACGGCACATGACGAAGTGCTGGAATTACTATCAGAAGACTCCCGTCAACGAAATATGTTGATCGAAAATTTACATCTGATCCAAGACAAGTTTGGTCATTTATCTGCTGCACATCTACATGCCTTAGCACATGAGATGCGACTGTCTCAGGCAGAAGTTTATGAGGTAGCTTCTTTTTACGCCCATTTTGATATCGTGCTAGAAGATGAAGTAGCTCCGCCCCCCTTAACTATTCGCGTATGTGATAGTTTGTCATGTGAAATGAAAGGCGCACAGGATCTTTTAAGAAACCTTCCAGACGCAGCAGGACAAGAGGTTCGGGTGTTACGTGCGCCTTGTATGGGACGTTGTCATCAAGCACCAGTTGCCGAAGTTGGTCACAATCATGTAACCGACGCGACAGTTGAAAAACTGATTGAAGCTGCCGAAAAAGGCGATACACATCACGCAAAACCAAATTACGAAGATTTTGATAAATATAAGTCAAATGGTGGTTACGCAATTCTTGAAAAATGCGTTTCAGGAAACCTTACTGTTGAACAAGTTATCGAAACGATGGAAGGTTCAGGCCTCCGCGGATTAGGTGGCGCTGGATTCCCAACCGGTCGTAAATGGAAATTCGTTCGTATGGAACCGAAACCGCGTTTGATGGCCGTAAATGGTGATGAAGGTGAACCAGGAACAATCAAAGATCATCACTATTTGACACGAAAACCTCATCAATTCCTTGAAGGGATGTTAATTGGTGCATGGGCCGTCGAAGCAGAAGCTGTCTATATCTATATTCGCGATGAATATCCTGATGTGATTGCATTATTAAAAGATGAAATTGCTAAAATTGAAGCTGCAGGCCTATCCAAACATACGAAGCTTCATTTACGCCGCGGTGCTGGTGCCTATATATGCGGTGAAGAATCCGCAATGATCGAATCAATTGAAGGTAAAAAAGGCCTACCACGCCATCGTCCACCATTTGTGGCTCAAAAAGGTATCTTCGACCGCCCAACATTGGTGAATAACGTCGAAAGCTTGTACTGGGTTCCAGAAATCCTAGAAAAAGGTGGGGAATGGTTTGCATCTCATGGCGCAAATGATCGTAAAGGTTTACGTAGCTTCTCTGTATCTGGTCGTGTGAAAGAACCGGGCGTTAAACTGGCACCTGCAGGGATTACTATTCAACAGCTTATCGATGATTATTGTGGCGGTATGTTGAATGGTCATGAATTGAAAGCTTATCTACCTGGCGGTCCATCTGGCGGTATCTTCCCAGCTAAGATGAATGACATCCCTTTGGACTTTGATACGCTTCAGCCATTTGGCGGGTTTATTGGATCTGCTGCTGTAATGGTATTATCTAATCACGATAGTGTAAAAGATGCTGCATTAAATCTGATGAAGTTCTTTGAAGACGAATCTTGCGGTCAATGTACACCATGTCGAGTTGGCACAGAAAAAGCCGTCAAACTTATGGAAACACCAAGTTGGGATACAGGGTTGTTAGAGCAGTTATGCGATACAATGGCTGATGCATCAATTTGTGGTTTAGGACAAGCAGCACCAAATCCAATCAGAAGTTTATTAAAATACTTCCCGGAAGAAGTACCTAATTAAAGCTGCTATTTTTATGATAGAAAAAACCGCTTAAGCATAACTTAAGCGGTTTTTTTTAATCTTCAATATTTCGGCATTCAAAAGAACGAAAAATAAAATCATCAGCTGCAAAATCAAAAGCTGTCTGTTCGATATCATAGTCACATACCTGCGCACTAAGTATTTGAACAATTTCCCCTTCAACATTAGCAAGAGGTAGTAAAATTAATTCTACTCTTTTTTCATCGAGGGAGACAGCCTTCCCAGAAGCAACGGAAGTATGATTTCGTACGGTATCGAAATAACTACTTAATAAAGCTGAGATCTCATTACTAAAAATTTCGTCTATATTTTTACCCGCAAGACTTTTCTTATACGTTTTTTGCACTATATCCCCCGCTAGACGACAAACATAAGTTTCTTCCTGAGGAATAAATTCAAAGATGGCGAGATGCGAAAAAACATCCGGAATTCGGGTCAAATCAATAGATGATCGAAACGGAACCACATGCGACGACCGACAATCACACCAGTGATTATATAAATTACGCAATAAGCCGTTTTTAATTAGTTCACGCATAGCAACCAGCATTAGTGATAACAGTATGATAATACTATTTTATTATTTGCCGGGAAAATCAACAAGGAAGTATTCATATTATTATATTTATTGAGTCGAATTGGATATCTTATGTCAATTTCTGAATTGATTAAGTTGGACCTATATCAGGATTCACTATAACCTACCCTTCAAAAGATTCTCTAAATATTGAAACAAAAGACAGAGAGATATAAATTGGATCGCAGCCTTTTCAAATTTATTTGGCGTTATAGTAAAGCACAGCAAATTACAACGCTTGCACTCATTCTCGCTTCATTTCCATTTCTTTATTACTCACTAGACTTACCGAAAACTATTGTGAATGAAGCAATCGGTGGGGCTGCTGATTATTTTGTCTTATTCAATTTCAACCTATTTGGCCTGCAATTTGATGGTATTGAAATGGGCCAATTGGAATACCTTTTTTCGTTATGCCTTATCTTTTTGTTGATGGTCTGCATCAATGGTGGGTTTAAGCTGCGAATCAATACCTATAAAGGTGTTATGGCGGAACGTTTGTTAAGACGTATACGTTATCTCTTATTAGAGCGCACCCTGCGCTTCCCTTTATCACAGTTTCAAAAAACATCGGCTGGTGAAGTTGTGACGATGGTTACAGCTGAAGTGGAACCTCTTGGTGGTTTTTTTGGAGATGCCTATGCTTTACTGGCTTTCCAAGGCGGAACCTTCATAACAATCATGACTTTCATGTTCATACAAGATCCATTACTTGGTCTTGCTGCTTTCATTTCCATTCCTGTCCAAGGATACGTTATTCCTAAACTTCAAAAGAGAGTTAATGCGTTAGGTAAGGAACGTGTAAAATATGTACGTTCTCTCTCTAATCGGATCAATGAAGTTGTGGCTGGCGTAGAGGATATTCACGCTCAAAATCATTCAAAATTTATTTTGGCTGACATGTCTGACCGATTGGGAAAAATTTTCTGGGTTAGATTTGATATCTATAAACGTAAGTTCTTTATGAAGTTCCTAAATAACTTCATTGGACAAATGACCCCGTTTTTCTTCTATTCAGTTGGTGGCTATCTGGTTATTATGGGTGATTTGACATTTGGTGCCCTTGTTGCGGCTCTCGCAGCATATAAAGACTTGGCGGCACCTTGGAAAGAATTGCTTAATTATTATCAGCGTATGGCTGATTCCAAAATTAAATATGAACAAATACATAGCCAATTTGTACCAGATGGTATGCTTGAAGCCGATAAATTTGATGGTCGTCCGAAAGAAAAAATCACTCTGGTTGGGGATATAAAAGCAACCTCTTTAACAGTACAAGACGAAGATGTGATGTTGATTGATAATGCGAACTTCACACTCAGACAAGGTAGTTCAAATTTGATTACAAGCAATTCAGGTTCTTCTCGTGATAGTCTGTCTAGATTGTTAACACGTTTACAAGCTCCATCCAAAGGTAGCATAACAGTTGACGGTCATGAATTTTCAAATATGCATGAAGAAACCATTGGTCAAAATATTGCTTATCTATCCGCCAATCCCTCCTTCTTTGATCGTTCAATTGCTGATAATTTATTTATGGGGTTACAGCAACTACCACCAAAAGAAGAAAGTCATGACGAAGATAGATTGAAGGGGATTGTTGAATCTATTGCTGCCGGCAATAGTAAAGATAACATTGAACTTGATTGGATTGATTATCCGCTGTCAAATTCAGGTGACTATGAAGATTTACGCCACAAGGCAGTTGAAATACTTGAAGAAGTAGAATTATCCAATGATCTTTTTAACTTAGGATTACGCCAAGTTATTGATGTGAATAATAATCAAGATTTCGCCGATAATTTAATGAAAGCACGTCAAGCTTTGTGGCCATATCTCGAGGAAAGAGGTATCGCCGATTTAGTTAAACCATACAATTTTGATAGCTATAACGAATATACAACTGTTCACGAAAATATTTTATTCGGGCGCCCTATTCATGAACGTTTCAATGACGTGAACTTCATGCAACAGCCTGAAATCATAAAATTATTAGAAAAGCATAATATTTACAATATGTTCTTAACTATCGGCCTGCGAAGCGCTGAAATTATGGTCGATATGTTTAAGGATATCGCGGCTGGACATACTTTCTTTGAACAATTTAGCTTCGTAGATGAAGAAAGCTTACCAATTCTTAAAAATATTGTAACAAAGGCAAAAAAAACCGAAATAAATGAATTGAGTAAAGAAGATAAAGATATCCTCCTCTCACTTCCTTTACGTCTTGTACCTCAACGCCATCGTCTTGGATTAATTGACAATCGTCTAAGGTCAAAACTAGTGGAGCTTCGAAAAGATATCTGGGAAGAGCATCGTGAGTTCTTCATCCATGATATCCAAGGCTTTGATTCAGAACACTATAATGAAAATCTGTCTATTCAGGATAATATCCTATTTGGTTCCATTGCATTTGGCCGGGCAGATGCGACGTCAAAAATCGAAGAAGCTCTAATTTCAATTACAGATCAACTAAAGTTGCGAGAGCCTATAATTAGAGCAGCCTTTGTGTTCACAGTGGGTATCGGAGGTGCGCGATTAAGCGCTGCACAACGACAAAAACTCGCTTTGGCCAGAAATATATTAAAACAACCAAAGATTATTGTGGTGAACGATGGACTAAATGCACTGGATGCGAAAACGCGAGAAAGAATTTGTAAAAAGCTTTCAAATCTTACAAAGCAAGCAACTACAATTTGGATTTCAACATCGGAGCCTGAAGGTTTTGATTATGAAACACATTACGAGATCAAAAATGGCAAGATTGCGCTAATTGATGGCTCATCTTCTATTCAGGAAGAAGAGATCGCTCAAACCCAGAGTATGGGTGAGGAAGCAATGGTTTTGCAAAGTTTACCTTTATTTTCTGAATTAGAACCTTCACAGCTAAAACTATTGGCCTTTACCGCCGAACGTAAACATTATCTTGAAGGGGAAAATTTGTTCAGACAAGGAGATGAAGGAGATACCGCCTATGTTATTCTGGATGGAGAGGCGAATGTAATCCTAGAGAACGAAGATAACTCGGAATCCGTTTTATTCTCGCTGGGTCGTAATAAACTTGTCGGTGAATTAGCCCTACTTTGTGATACAACTCGAACGGCTACAGTAAGAGCAATTAAAGACCTAAATGCCTTGCAACTAAACTCAGATGTATTTGCCGAACTTGCTCGTCAAGATGCCAACTTCTCCTATCAAATGACTCGTGATCTATCTCAACGACTGGTGGATACAACAGCCGAACTTAATGCAAAATCAAATGGTGAGACGGATAAATAAAAAAGGCTGGTCAAGACCAGCCTTTTTAATCATCAGATTATTTGCAATTAGCCAATATCAACGGTCAATTTAAAGCCATCTTTTTTATGATCTTCAAAGTTACCGTCTTGAACCGCATATAACCAAGCAGCAGATTTCTTCAAGCCGCCCAGTGGATATAGATGACACTGAGAAATCTTAATGTCTGAATCAGCTTTACAAGCTTCTGCCAATTCCAATACTAAATTGTTTGGTTGGCGTACTGTCATCAATTTAGCAATATTTGCAGCCTGACGTGTTAATACACGCATAGACGGACCGACACCACAATGCTGCGCATGTTTGATCAATGTTTTAATTGTCGCCAAGCCAGGAATACCAATATGAATTGGAAGCTCGTTTCCATCTTCTTCACGGATACGTTTTTCCCACTCTAAAATTGGCTTAGATTCGAAACAGAATTGCGTCGCTAAATAAAGCTGCATCTCTGTCTCTTTCTGATAGGCATTCTTATCACGAATTGCCTGTGCCACGTCAGTTTCAGGAATATCTGGTGTACCTTCTGGATGTGATGCCAAACCACATTTTTTAATACCATATTTTTCAAACAAACCAGTTTGCAAAACTTGCATGGAGCTATGGAACTCGCCCAGCGGCTTATCAACGGCACCACCGATCAACAACGCATGTTCAACTTCAACTTCAGCCTGAAGCATCTTCAAATTTTCTTCAAGGAAGTCTTTAGAAGGAATAGAACGTGCAGCAAAGTGAGGCACAGGGTTCATACCCTGATCACGCAATTTACGTACTGTTTTTACTGTATCAGCAAAATCGGAACCCGGTAGAAAAGTTACATATACTGTCGTACCTTCGCGAAGCATTTCACGAAAATCATCAACTTTTGCTGCCCCGCCCGGTGTAACTTCAACCGTACAGGTTTTCATGAATTCCTGAATTAGTTCTTTTTGTGCGCTCATTATGCAGCATCCATTTCTTAGAGGTTGGTCAATTTTGTATCTTCCAGCCCCTAAGAATAGATGTTTACGAGATGAGTATATTACCCGCGGCGACGGCGTCTGCTCCGACGACCACCACTGCCCTCATCTCCATCCCCATTATCGCTAGACGCAATCTTAGGTTCTGGTAGATTTACTACCTGCTTAAGGTTTTCATACGGTGCAGTCTTGTGTGGAAACGCCATTGCTTCGACAAAATGCGCCTGAAATTTCTCTTCGACCGCAGTTTCAATCTTTTCAATGTTTTGAACCAAGGTTTCAACTTCTCGGCGTGCATCTTTATTTAATAATGCGATACGTGCACCAGTTCCCGCTGCATTACCGACAGAGGCAACCATGTCTAATTTACAATCAGGGATCAGTCCAAGAACCATCGCATATTTAGGGTCGATATGACTACCGAATGCTCCGGCAAGAACCACACGCTCTACAGGCTTACCTAATTTGTCCACAAGAAGCTGTGCGCCAGCATAAAGTGCTGCTTTTGCTAATTGAATTGCACGAACGTCAGCTTGAATAACTTTAATGTCATGATGTAATACGTAGTCAAAGGTACGACCATTCTCAACCACACGATCTGTTTTAGATTTTAAAGTACCATCAATGATCCCATCATGAGTAATGATACCCGCTAAATACATCTCCGCTAATACTTCAATAATCCCAGAGCCACAGATACCCGTAACACCTGTTTTACTGGTAGCAGCAGCAAATCCTTCATCGTCGGACCATAAATCACATCCAATTACTTTGAAGCGTGGCTCAAGTGTTTCAGGATCGATCCGTACACGTTCAATTGCACCAGCTGCAGCTCGCTGACCTGAAGAGATTTGAGCCCCTTCAAGTGCTGGTCCTGTTGGGCTTGAACAAGCCAATAAACGGTCTTTGTTACCAAGCACAATCTCGGCATTGGTACCAACATCCACTACCAAAGTGATTTCATCACGGAATTGCGGACCTTCCGCCAATGTAACAGCCGCAGCATCTGCACCAACATGACCAGCCACACATGGTAAAATATAAGCACGTGCACCAGGATTCACATTTAATTCAAGTTCATTTGCCCAAACTTTAACCGCGCTGTTAGTTGCAAGCGCAAATGGTGCCCAACCAAGTTCTACTGGATTCACACCAAGCAATAGATGATGCATAATTGGGTTGCCGACTAGAACAATATCAAGGATATCAGATAGTTTTAAACCTGCCTCAGTCACCGCTTGAGATGCTAGGAAGTTCAATGTTTCGCGCACCGCACGTGTCATATCTTCTTCACCACCCGGATTCATCATCACGTAGGAGACTCGGGACATCAAATCTTCACCAAAACGAATTTGAGGATTCATCGCACCAACAGATGAAACAACTTCACCAGTTTGCAGATTTGTCAGATGCGCAGACATGGTTGTCGAACCAACATCCACCGCCAAGCCAAAAGCTTTGTCATGGAATCCAGGCCATACAAAAGTTAGCTCGCCATCATGACGAACGGCAGCTGTAATCTTCCATTCGCCGTCACGCAGAGCTTTTTGAAGTAGTTGTAAAACTTTAAGATCCGCATTAGTAACCTCTACTTCCCACTGATCTTTCAACGCTTCTGCGATACGCTCAAAATCACCTGTTGGCTTGTGCATATCAGGTTCTTCAACCTCGACATAATACAAACGAACAACAGGATTTAACTCAATATCACGTACTTCTGCACGTTTACGCACGACCTGTTTATGAACCTGAGAACTTTCTGGTACATCAATAACCAAGTCACCCTGAATCGTTGTAGAGCAACTTAATCGACGGTCATCGTCCATACCGCGTTTTTCTTTATAGCGCTCTTCCTTTGCATTAAATTCAGAGATATTATCTTCAGCACTTTTTAAACCAAATTTCGGAAAATCACCGACAGATTGAACGACTTGGCAGCGACCACAAATACCGCGGCCACCACAAACGGAATCGATATCAACACCTAGATGTCTTGCTGCATCCAGTACCTTGGTCCCAACAGGAAAAACGCCACGGCGACCCGATGGCGTAAATACGATTTTTGCAGTCTCCCCTTCAACATGGGAAGTTAACTGATCCGATGAAGCTCCCGAAACGGAAACGATTTCAGCCTGTCTTGTCTCTGTCATCTTTGTTCTTCTTTTCGACTTAAAT
>NZ_SMMC01000075.1 GCF_009711445.1 Curvivirga aplysinae
AAATTGAGAGAAATTAAATGTTTGATTTAAAAGATAAAGTTATATTGATTACAGGTGCGAGCCGTGGCATTGGTGCTGCTGCGGCCAAATTGCTAGCAAAGTCAGGTTCGACAGTCGTTCTAACGGCAAGAAGTGAAAAAGCATTGCATGCTTTAGTTGCAGAGATTGAGGGAGAGGGCGGTAAAGCGGCAGCGATTGCATGTGATGTCGCAAAATATAATGATGTTTCCAATGCGGTTAATTTTGCAGTTGAAACTTTTGGAAAGCTTGATGTTCTGGTTAATAATGCAGGGATAATTGATCCCATAGCAAAATTGGCTGATTCTGATCCTGACGCATGGGACCAAGTTGTTGATATTAACTTTAAAGGCGTTTATCACGGAATCCGTGCGGTGTTGCCATCAATGCTCACTCAGGGAAGCGGGACTATTATTAATATTAGTTCAGGTGCAGCGACATCTATTCTTGAAGGTTGGAGCCATTATTGTTCGACCAAAGCAGCGGTATTGTCCCTTACAAAAGCAGTTCATAAAGAATATGCAGATCAAGGCATACGCTCTATTGGATTGAGTCCAGGTACTGTTGCGACACATATGCAAGTTGCGATCAAAGAGTCCGGTATTAATCCTGTAAGTCAGCTTGATCCTAACGTTCATATTTCTCCAGAATGGGTGGGGCAAGCCATTGCCTATCTTTGTACGGATGACGCTGATAAATATTGTGGAATGGATTTTTCTTTAAAAACCGATGAGGGAAGATTGGCTGTTGGTTTACCGACAAAAAGTTAAGTCCGAAATAGAGCTTAGGTGAAAATAATGAAAAAAATAGCGATTACGGGCGTCTCGCGTGGGCTTGGATATGCATTATTACATGAATGTGCTTCTCGTGATGTAAGGGTTTTTGGGACATGTAGGTCTGAAAAGCAACTGCAAAAGCTTCAGGATGAATTTGGCGCTCAACATGAATTCTATCTCCTAGATACGACAAACGTGGATCAGATGAATGAATTTGCTACGAACGTCTATGAAGATGGGCAATTGGATGCGTTTATTGCAAATGCTGGTATTATCAATGATCGGTTACCTGCCTGGGAAGTTCCGGTACAAGTTTGGAAAACAAATATAGATGTTAATTTGATGGGGATGGTTCATTCAATCAATGCCTTTATTCCCAAAATGATTAATGCAGAACATGGCTGTTTCATTGGTATGAGCTCTGGTTGGGGGCGTGAAGCAAGTGATGGGCTTGCCCCATATTGTGCCAGCAAGTTCGCTGTTGAAGGATTGATTGGAAGTTTGGTTTTAGATTTGGCCCAAGCTTACTCATCAGTGCAGGCTATTGCCTTAGATCCGGGTGGGGGCATTAATACGGATATGTTGGCTGCTTGTTTACCCGATAGTCATACAGATTATAAAACGCCAGAGATATGGGCGAAAGTGGCCGTGGACTATATCATTAATGATCTGTTAAGGAATAATCGATCCGGCTCATTTACGATTCCAGATTAATATTCAATATTGCCGCCAGCTCCTCTACGTTATCTGAGGAAAAGACTTGGATTCCAGCTTGGATAAGCAAGGCGCTGGCGACCCCCATGCCTTTATGTGTAGTTCCGGAAAAGCTTCCGTCATAGATGAATGTTGAACCGCAAGACGGGCTTTTTTCCGTCAGTAAGGCGTATTTGCAATTATGTTCTTGGGCGATTTCTAAGGCAATCTCCGCCCCCGATATAAACAGATCGGTCACATCTTCTTTTATGTCATCTAAAATGCGCCCAGTCCCCAATAATACATCTTCACCAGATTTTGTATCTTGGATTTCTGCACGTGGGCGTGGTGTATCAAATCCCGCCATCACCTCTGGGCAGATCGGGATCAATCTATCTTCACTTTTCAAAAAATGGATTAATTCATGGGAGAGAAGTTTACCATTCCCATCATACCGAACTGGCTGCCCTAGAAGGCAGGCGCTTATTAATATCTTATCCTGATTTTGCATTTTATAATTCTCTTGTGACGCGAGGATAACTTAATGGCCTTGATTGAAAAATAAAAGTGGCTCTTGGGAAAAAAGGTTAATGAAATTACTGGATACCTATCTTAACAAGGTAAGGAAATCCGATGAGTAAAAAGATCAACATACGTCCATGCGAAACAAAGGATAAAGTAGTTTGGCGAGCGCTTTATGATGGATATGCCACATTTTATAAAACCGAAATGACAGATGAGATGGCTGATCGTGTGTGGAATTGGATACAGGATCCCGAACATGATCTTAAATGTATCTTGGCCGTCTGTGATCATGAGATTGTAGGACTGGCGCATTATCGCCCTATGCTTCGCCCTTTACGAAGCTGCTACGTTGGATATCTGGATGATATTTTTGTATCGCCTAAAGCGCGCGGGTTGAAAGTTGCAGATGCATTGATGGCGGAATTAAAGGTGATTTGTAAAGAAAATAACTGGTCTGTTATGCGCTGGTTAACCGCCGATGATAATTACCGCGCACGCGGGTTATATGATCGCTATGCGGTGAAATCTCATTCCAATTTATATGAGTTAAAGTTGGAAGATTAAAAAATATAACGATCTTTAGATGGTGTTTTCCCATATTTTTTCTTGTAGGCGCGAATAAAGGATTCTCCGTTCTCGAAACCGCACATAGCAGCAATCGTGTAAATCTTATGGCTTGAGTTTCGCAGCAGATTTTGACCATGCTCCAATCTTAAGGACAAGTAGTAGCTTTGCGGTGAATTATGTAGATACCGTTTAAATAATCGGGCCATTTTCCAGTGAGGAATTTCACAAGCGTTGCAGATGTCAGAGAGACTAAGTGGTTCTTCCAGATTTGCCAGCATGAGATTCACTGCTTTTGCTGTTACTTTGCTGATCATCGGCAATGTTTGATTGGGGGTGAATGTTTTATGAGATCCCATATGATCTGAAGGATGATATGTTAAAATTTCAGCCGCACGTTTGGATATATGACTGCCTGAATAATGCTTAATGATTGCCAATGTCATGTCACAGGTTGAAACTCCACCTGCACTTGAGCACATAGACGGGGTGAAGCTATATAATTTATCTATAAATTTTGCTTTTGGATATTGTTCTATATAGCCTGCTATCGCTTCAAAATGAACTGCCGCTGGTTGGTTTGCTAATAATCCGGCTTTGGCAAAGATTAACGCGCCTGTATCGACACAGCCCATTAAGATATCTTTGCGGGATTGTCGTCTTAACCAGTTAATTAATTTTTCACTTAATGCACGTTCTGGATTATAGGACGATAGTAAAAGCAGGACATCACACTTTTCATCATCAATCTTCTGAGTTTGCAATTGATACCCGCTTGAAGAAATAAGTGGGCCACCATCCAAAGACAATAAGCGCCAAGTATAAACCTGTTTTAGGCTTTCTCTATTAGCGATACGTAAGGGTTCCGTGATTAATGAGAGGGAAAGGATTGGGAAGTTATCCGCAAGAAAGATATCAAAATGTGGCATCTTATTTCACCAAATGAGTTTAATATGGTCAGTATATAGTAAAATAATGTCAGGTAAATGGTGGCTTTAACTGTTTATCTTTATTTTGGAAGAATAAAGAGGAGTATTCAGGATGGGATTGTCAATCACACCAGATTTTGACTATTGGCCTGTTAAATATGCCATTGAAGAAGCTGTTGATATTGATCGGCATGTTCAAATTACATGGTCTAATGGTCAGACATGCGAGTATCATAAATTTTTGTTACGGGAAAATAGTCCTGATGAAACAAGTTTGCATCCGCTTTCCCGCGAAACCTTGTTGTCACCATCAGATATTCCTGACGACTTATCCATTCTAAAGTTAAAAGTTTCTAAGGGTGGCAATTTGGACATAAGTTGGTCTGACGGCATCACAAGTTCCTATCATACTGGATGGCTTTACGCGCATGGATGGTTTGGCGAAAAACGTACCGCTCCTTATACAAAGCTGTGGTCTACCGAAAACTTAGAAAATCCACCAACTTTTGATGGACCCACTGCTTTGAAGCAAAAAAAAGTATTTCTCGACTGGCTAATTGCTCTCAGAGATTATGGATTCGCACGATTAGAGAATTTAGAAAATGAAGATGGGTTATTGGAAAGAATTGTTACCCAGATTGGTGTGATAAGAGAATCTAATTTTGGTCGAAAATATGTATTGGAATTAAAAGATGTTCCAGACTCAAATGCTTTTACATCTGATGCTTTACTTCAGCATACGGATATGCCGACCAGAATAAACCCACATGGCCTTCAGTTTTTATTTTGCCGTGATAATACAACACGAGGTGGTGAAGGCATTTATACCGACGCGTTCAAAATTGCTGCCGATTTGAAAATTGAAGAACCAGATGTGTATCATGCTCTCACATCAATTAACTGGGAATTTAATAATCGTGCAGTTGAGAGCAGTTATCGGGCGACAGGGCCAATATTTGAAACGGAAAAAGACGGAAGCATTGTCGGTGTGCGGTATACGCCATGGTTACGTGCGCCATTGGTTGCACCAATTAACATACAAGAACGCGCTTATTCATCTGTAAGGACATTAGTGAGCTATACGCAGAATCCCAAATACCAGATGGAAGTAAAGTATAAATCAGGGGATTTATTTGCTTTTGATAACAGAAGGGTTTTGCACGGACGCAAAGGATACGATGCGAAAGGCGGAACACGCTTTATCGAAGGGGTTTATAGCGATCATGATGAGCTTTTTTCATGTATTCGCGTTTTGAAAAGACAATTGGCCTTTGAGGCTGAGGATAACAAAATTAACGATCTGGGAGATGGAAATGACTTTATCAGCAATTAAAACTGAATTGAGATGTAGTGAAGCAGAATGGAATGCCCGAGTGGAACTTGCTGCTTTATTTCGAATTGTCGCACATTATGGAATGTCTGATTTGGCAAATGGCGCGCTAGCTTGCCGTGTTCCAGATGAACCTGATCATTATCTGGTTCATCCATATGGACTGTTTTGGGAAGAGATCCGTGCATCTGATCTGGTGAAGATAGGACCTGACGGGACACCAACAAATCCGACTGAACCTTGGTTGAATGATGGTGGGGTTAATCTTGCAAAATGGATTCTGGGAAATCGGTCAGATGCAAATTTCTTTGTACATGGCCATGAGGAAGAAGTTATGGCGGTTGGTTCTATCAAGGATGGCTTATTACCTCTTAATCAGCCAGCGGTATATTTAAGTAATATTCTTGGCTATATTGAATATGAATTCGAAGAGGATGAAGAGTTTGGAGAGCATTTCGTGAGGACTTTGGCAGATCATCAAATCTTGATCAGCCGTAATCATGGGTATTATGCTTTGGGTGCAACAGCCGCAGAAGCCTTTTTCCGTTCCTATTTCTTGCGACAAACTTGTTCGGCGCAAATCAAGACGCTGTCGATGCAGCGAGAGTTACACTTATTGGATCCGCAAAAAGTAGCACGTTACCAAGATGCCATGAGCAAGTCTGAAGATTATAATTATGATGGTAAAACGGAATGGGCGGGCATTATTCGCAAACTTGATCGCATACAAGCAGATTATAAAACTTGACTTAGTAAATTGGTAAAGGTGCAGTTTAGACTTTAGGCCTTTTATGTCTCCTTCTGAAGTTCCTCTCCCCATTTGATCGCCCAATGACCAAGTGGGGAGAGGAGAGAGAAAAGCTCTCTACCTGTGTCTGTCAAATAATAACCAGATTTCTCATGATCTAGGACACGACTTGCTCGTAACTCCTTGATACGTCGATTTAAAACGCTGGGGGAGATATCACCGCATTTATCTTGTAAGGCCCGAAATGTAAGCGGACCATCTGATAAAGACCATATAATGCCTAAAGCCCAGCTACGCCCCAACAGATCGAATAGAACCATAATAGGTTTGCCGGAACTTGAGCCGCGAACGGCTTGTCCAATTTTGGGAATATCTACATCCATAAATTTTTTCTTTCCAAGTGCGCTACTAATATGATAGCAAATTATCTGCTATCAAAAAGATAGCAACTTATGGAGATGATGTCATGGTTATTCTTTCAATATTTGCATCTCTTGGTGCATCCCTTGGCTGGGCGAGCGGTAGCATCTTGGCGGAAAAGCCAGCCAGCCTTGTGGGGGCTTTTGAATTTACGCGTATTCAATTACTTACTTCCGGTGCGATACTCGCTTTGATCTGCAGTATGTTTGGTTTGTGGACTGGTTTGCAGCTTGATCATTGGCCCGCATTTATAATCAGCATTGTCCTAAGTGTGATTGTCGGTAATTTGGCGATGATCGAATGTATTAGGACGGGTGGGCCACGTATCACCGAACTGCTTGTCTCATTAAAGGCGCCAATAGTGGCAGTGATCGCTTATCTTTGGTTAGGCGAGGATCTCACTTTTACGAGTGTCTTGGGTATTCTTATTGCCTTGTTTGGTATCTTTCTAGCCATTCTCTATGGCGAAGGAAAAGGAAAACCAATTCTTGAGAAAGATGCAAATTTACTATGGGTTCTAGGATTAGGTATTGCAGCGGCTTTTTTTCAAGGTGTAGGTTTCTTGATTTTGAAACCTGTTTTAACGTCAGGTGCTGATCCTTTTGCTGTCTCAGCAGTGCGTATTTGTGGGGCCGCCTTTTTGATTTCGATTGTTGGTTTATGGCCTTATCAAGGCTTTCAATCAAAAACAGATATAACACCTTATTTGTTGATGCGGACAATTTTGCCCGGGTTTATTGGCTATGGCATTTCAACCTCTTTATTACTTTATGCGCTCGCACATGCAGATGCGGCTGTGGCGACAATTTTAGCCTCTTTATCTCCTATTCTAATCTTACCGTTGCTATGGGTAAGTAAGGGAAAAGTACCGTCCGTTAATGCCGTTTTAGGGGCGGTCCTCGCTATTGTTGGTGTATCGATGATTTTACTGGTTTGAGGAGTAGTCTCAAGACCAACGGCATGTTTACCAGCTAATTTCTTAAGTACATGATAATCGCAAGGTTATACTTACTTTGAAATTTTTCTCTTGAGTATATTGCTTTATCAAGATAGTTTTAATTATTAAATG
>NZ_SMMC01000067.1 GCF_009711445.1 Curvivirga aplysinae
TTCTATAGTTTTTAAGGTTGTGTGGTTATTTTTGCACAAATAAAAAGATAATTCTTGGGAGGGAGTCTGCAAAATGGCACAAGCGTCTGATTTGCCCTATGAGCATGCAGGTGAGTATGACTATATCGTTGTAGGCGCGGGCTCTGCGGGATGTGCACTGGCCAACCGGTTGTCTGCCGACCCTAAAAATAAAGTCTTGTTGTTGGAAGCTGGTGGCAAAGACACCTATCCTTGGATTCATATCCCTGTGGGTTATCTTTATACGATGAATAACCCTAAAACGGACTGGATGATGAAGACGGAATCCGACCCCGGTTTAAATGGACGTAGTTTGAATTATCCACGCGGTAAGGTGTTGGGGGGATGTTCTTCTATCAACGGAATGATTTATATGCGTGGTCAGGCCCGTGATTATGATATGTGGCGCCAGATGGGCAATGAAGGGTGGAGCTGGGATGATGTGTTGCCTTATTTCACCAAGTCTGAAGATCACTATAAAGGCAAAACGGCGCTACATGGTGAAGGTGGAGAGTGGCGCGTAGAAAAGCAACGTTTACATTGGGATATTCTAGACGCTTTTCAAAATGCTGCAGAAGAAGTGGGCATACCGCGCCGTGACGATTTCAATGATGGAAATAACGAAGGTGTTGGCTATTTCGAGGTGAACCAAAAAGGTGGTGTCCGCTGGAACACGGCAAAAGCATTTTTGCGACCTGCAATGGATCGTCCAAATTTTACTGTCTGGACCCATGCTCATACGGATCATTTGATCCTTGAAGGCAAGAAAGTGATCGGTATCCAATTTCGATCTAAGGGAAAGACTTACCAAGCTAAAGCGGGGCGAAAAGTCGTTTTATCTGCGGGCGCTATTAACTCACCAAAAATCTTGGAGATGTCCGGTATTGGTCAGGCTGACTTCCTTTCACATATAGGAATTGATGTGAAACATGATTTGAAAGGTGTGGGTGAAAATCTTCAAGATCATCTTCAAATTCGTACAGTTTTCCGGATTCAAAATGCGATAACCCTTAATCAGAAAGCCAATAGCTTGTTTGGTAAGATAGGTATGGGATTGCAATATTTGGTAAATCGTTCTGGACCATTGGCGATGGCGCCAAGTCAACTGGGCGCATTTGCGAAAAGTGATCCCTCTTTGGAAACACCAGATTTAGAATTTCATATTCAGCCGTTAAGTACGGACAAACTTGGTGACCCATTGCATCCATTTCCGGCGATTACTGTTTCTGTTTGCAATTTGCGACCAGAAAGCCGTGGGTCTGTTCATATTAAATCTAAAGATCAGGATCAACAGGCGGCGATTACAACCAATTACCTTTCTGCGGAAGGTGATAAAATTGTTGCTGCCAAATCTATTCGTTTGGCGCGTAAGATTATGGAATCAGATGCCATAAAGGCATATCAACCAGAAGAGTTATTGCCAGGGCCTTCTTTCCAATCTGAAGATGAATTGGTTAAGGAGGCTGGCAATATTGCCTCAACTATTTTCCATCCGATTGGCACTTGTAAAATGGGTAGTGATGATATGGCGGTGGTTGATTCCAGATTGCGTGTGCATGGATTAGAAGGGTTGCGTGTTGCCGATGCTTCTATTATGCCAAATATAGTGTCGGGGAATACAAATTCACCGGCGATTATGATTGGTGAAAAAGCAGCGGATATGATTTTAGAAGATGCGCGATAATCTATTATGTCTTGAAAAGCAATATGAGTTCCTTTTTGTAAGGCATGGTGAAACGGATTGGAATCTGCAGGGACGTATTCAGGGCCATACAGATATTGAACTCAACGCAACAGGATTGCAACAGGCACATGATGTCGCCAATCTGTTAACACAGGCTGATATTTCTTATATTGTAACCAGCCCATTGTTACGCGCAAAGAAAACAGCAGAAATTATTCGACAGACACATAACGTTCCTTTTTATGAGGAAGATGATTTACGCGAAGCGATGTTTGGTGAGGCGCAGGGGCAAGCGCGTCAGGGCTGGGCTGCTGATTGGCGGGCTGGTGAGTATTGCCCTGAAGGCGCGGAAAGTTTTTTACAGTTTCAACAACGTGTGATCAGAGGGTTGAACGCGTCTCTTGCTCATTCTAGTCAACACCAGAAGGGGCTGCCTCTAATTGTTGCCCATGGTGGTATCTATTGGGCAATCTGTCATGCACTCGATATTGGAGGTGAGCTAGACATTCCAAATGCAACACCTGTCAGATTATATACAGAACAGGGTAAGTGGCAGATGAAGCCTTTAATGGAATGGGTAAATGTTGTCGGGGGAATGATGTGATGGGCGAATATCAATCAGATAAATTGCCAAAGTCACAAGCTCGGTGGTTGATTCCTGCTGTGTTAATTGGTTCCAGTGGTGTGAGTATCTTATCGACAGATTTATATACCCCAAGCTTACCACATTTACCTGATTTACTAGACAGTGATCCCAAAACTGTTCAATTGACAATGAGTTTGAATATTTTGGCATATTCTATCGCGCAATTGGTCCATGGCCCCTTATCGGATCGTATCGGCCATCGGAAGTTATTGGCCGGGGCGCTGATTAGCTTCTGTTTCGTATCAATTGGTTGTGCTTTGGCCTGGTCCGTTGAGGCGTTAATCGCAGGGCGTGTTTTGCAAGGATTCTTTGGAAGTGTGCCTTCGGTTGTTGTGATACTTGTTATTCGATCTTTATACTCTCGAGAAGAGTCTATTCAGCTGATGAGTATTTATGGTGTCGTGATTGGGTTAGTCCCTGCGGTCGGCCCCATAATTGGTGGGTATATCTTTGTTTGGCTTGGATGGCAGGCAAATTTCTATGCGCTTGCTGGCATGGCTGTTGTGATGTGTTTTTTCGTTTGGAAAATATTACCCGATACCGGATATCCTGATCCCAATGCCTTAAAATTCCGGAAAATTGCGTCCGGTTATGGTCAGTTGATGGTGAATTTATCTTTCTGGCGTTATGCAATTTTGATGATTTGTGTCACAGGTTCTCTTTATACATATCTTACGGCGGGTACCTTCGTTGTCATTCAGCGGCTGGGTGTAGCGACAGAAAATTTCGGCTATTTTCATGGAATCGTGGTCGTTGCTTATATGGTGGGAAGTTTGGGCGTCGGCAGGCTTGCGAAGAGAATTGATAGCCATTTACTTGTGTCGACGGGCTGCGTCATTGCTTTAGTGTCTGGCGGGCTTTTATTTATCCCCGTCATGATAGGCGTGGAAGATTTATATGTTCTGGCAGCAGGCATGATGTTGTTTGGTATGGGAATCGGATTTGTGTTTGCCACAGGGCCAGTTTTCATTATGGAAGCTGCAGGTGATGGTCAACGTAGCTCTGCATCGGCGTTGTCCGGTTCCATGCAGATGGCGGGGGGTGCCTTCGGCGGCTTGATAGTGGGGATGATGTATGATGGGACCGCGTTACCGATGGTGACGGTGATGGGAGGAATTCTATCTTTTGGCTGTATTGCCTATTTCATCTTAGGTTTTTTGACTGAGAAAGTTGAGTTGAAGGAAAAAGTATAGTGAGTAGATTAGATATCCCAAGAGTAGAGTTTATCTATCTTCGTCATGGGCAAACGGATTGGAATTTACAAGATTTAGTTCAGGGTATCTCTGATATTCCGTTGAATGAAACGGGACGACAGCAAGCTCGTAATGCTTCCGACGCAATGAAAGAATTACCTATTAAATCTGTCTATGCCAGCCCAAGAAAACGAGCGTTTGAAACTGCTGAAATTATTGCCGTCCCGCATAATATTCCTGTAAGGGCAGACGACGATTTACGAGAACCCGATTTTGGATCTTTGGAAGGCCAAAAAGATGACGGGTTATATCATGCATGGCGAAAGGGAGAGATTTCCTACGAAGGTGGGGATAGCTATCAAGATCAGTTAAAATGGATTAAGCGTGGGTTAATTCATTCACTGGAAAATGCGCAAGAAATTAAAGCAAACGGATTGCCGATGATTGTGGCCCATGGCGGTGTCTTCTGGGCTTTACGTGATATTTTAGGATTATCTGGTAATGAAGACTTGAAAAATGCGTCGCCAATCCGCATTTTCCCTGTGAATGATACAAGCTGGGATTTCGAATATATTCCAATTTAAATCATAAATAAAAAGGCCCGTTCTACGGGCCTTTATCTTAATATGCACGATAGATACAGAAATCTACCAGTTCTTTTAAACAAGCCTTTGCTTCGTTGTCAGGGAAGATGCCTAAGGCATCTTTTGCCATAGAACCGTAATGACGTGCACGTTCCACTGTGTCTTGCAGGGTATTATGTTTTTCCATGATCTCCATTGCTGTTTCAAGATCATCGTCATTTTGTTCTTCACGCTCAATTGTACGAAGCCAGAATTCGCGTTCTTCTTCTGAGCCGCGGCTCCACGCCAAAATGATTGGTAAGGTTACTTTACAGTCACGGAAGTCATCACCGACAGCTTTTCCTAAGTCAGCTTGCTTCGCGGAGTAATCCAAATAATCATCAATCAATTGAAACGCGATGCCTAAATTCATACCAAAGTTTTCGAGTGCTTTTTCTTCTTCTTTGGAACGGTCCGAAACAACCGCGCCAATCTGACTGGCAGCTGCGAAAAGCTGTGCTGTTTTACATTTGATAACGTTTAGGTAATCTTCTTCGCTTGCCTTCGGGTCATGTGCAGTCATTAATTGCAGCACTTCACCTTCTGCAATGATAGCAGACGCATCAGAAAGGATTTTCAAGACTGGAAGCGAGCCATCAGCAGTCATTAGCTGGAAGGAACGAGAAAATAAAAAGTCACCGACTAAAACGGATGCTTCATTGCCCCAGATGGCCCTTGCGCTATCTTGACCTCGGCGAAGGTCTGATTCATCTACCACATCATCATGTAATAAGGTGGCTGTATGAATGAATTCAACACAAGCAGCTAAGCCGATATGGCGGCTGCCCGTATATCCGCATAATTGTGCCGCGGCCAATGTAAGCATCGGGCGTAAGCGTTTGCCGCCAGCTGCAATTAAATGACCAGCTAATTGTGGGATCAATGCCACAGGGCTTTGCATATTGTCGATGATATGTTGGTTAACCTTAACGATATCATTTTCAACAAGCTTCATAAGTTTATCGATGCTTGGTGCTTTCTCAGAAGATTGACCATCATTGATGTCGACGACAACACCCATAGGAGGCTCCTTGACCATACGGTTCTATAAATCTGTCTTTAAGATGTGGATGCTTGACCAAATGGCCGATACACGGCACCCTCATTCCATTAAGGTGCAACATAAGTATTGCGGGCGATGGGTCAAGCAAATGCGTTTAAAAATGGTCGAAAAATAGGGATTTTTTAGGTATTCATCTATGAAAGAGATATATGTCAGCCTCGACCCGGTGGAAATTTCCTATATTCAAGCTATGTTAGCCGAGCAGGAAATAGATGTTTTGGTCTTCGATCAAAATATGAGTAGTCTTTATGGTGATAATGGACTTTTCCCCAAAAGACTGATGGTTGTGGATGAAGATTACTTTATGGCTAAATCCATTATAGATAATCTAGACCTTAATGCGGAATAAATGTGATGCAAGATATTCTGAATAGTTTGTCGGATGATATGCAATCACGTGGAGTAACCGATGATGCTTTCCTAGGTGGGCAGCTTAAAATCTTACAACCAAAAATTGGCTATCGCGCTGCTATGGATCCTGTATTGCTTGCTGCAGCTGCACCTGTCTTATCAAAAGGTCGGGCCCTTGATTTGGGGGCTGGCGTTGGAACTGCAGGCTTATGTTATCTTCATCGAGTTTCCAATATAGAAATGATTGCTTTGGAAATGCAGGAAGATTTATCTAAGCTATCTCTTGAAAATGCGCGTCGAAATGATTTTGGAGCTTTGTTTAAAGCAGTGCATGGGGATTTATCGGAGAAGTATATTGAAGGCATTGAAAGTAATAGCTTTGATTTAGTGATAACAAATCCGCCCTATGTGGATTTTGCAAAAGCCCAACATTCCCCAGACGAGATTCGGCAAAAAGCTAATATTGAGTCACATGTAACCATGGATCAATGGCTGGATGTTGGTTTAAAAAAGCTAAAACAAAAAGGCTGGTTTGTGATGATTCAGCGAGCTGATCGGCTGCATGAAATATTGTCTCATTTGCAGGGGAAATTGGGAGAGATTACAATTATTCCTCTTTGGCCAAAAGCAGGTGAGGCTGCAAAGCGTATTATTATTCGTGGACGTAAAGCTGTGAAGGGGGGAGCTGTCATGCATCCGGGGTTATGTTTGCACGAAGAAGGTCGCCGATACACGAAAGAAGCTGAAACCATCCTTTGGGCAGGACAGG